>CAYXPO010000168.1:0-772 GCA_964466925.1 uncultured Nitrospirales bacterium | reverse complement strand
GCAGCACGCCCGCGATAAACAGCTTGCCGATGCTCTGTTCGGTGAGGATCGCGTACACAATGAAGACAACGCTCGGCGGGATCAAAATGCCCAACCCGCCCGAGGACGCCACCGTGCCGCTCGCCAGTTGCATGCTGTATCCGTAGCGCCGCATTTCCGGCAATGCCACCGCCGACATCGTGGCCGCCGTCGCCGGGCCGGACCCGCAGATCGCCCCAAACGCCGCACACGCCCCGACGGTCGCCATCGCCAACCCGCCCGGCAGCGCGCCAAGCCACTGATACGCGGTGTTGAACAACCGGCGGCTGATACCCACATGAAAAGCCACCTGGCCCATGAACACGAACAGCGGGATGACCGTCAGGCTATACGACAACAATGTCTCATAAAGGTCCGCGGACGCCATGGAAAGCGCCGCCTGGGGATTCACCAGAAACGCGAATCCCGCAATGCCCGCAAGCGCCATGGAAAACGCCACCGGCATGCTCGCCATCAGCAGCACAAGGAGCATGATGCATCCCAAAACACCCAATTGCAGCGCGGTCATGGCTTGATCATCTCCCGGCCCGGATGCAGCAGATTATGAATCTTCACCAACACGGTGACCGCCAGCGCCCCGCCGATGACATAGGCCACCCAGAACATGGGGAGTTGAAGCGTCAGCGACACCTGGCCGGTCCGCCGCAGGATATGGCCATACTTGACGCACTGCCAAGCCAGCACCACGAACAATCCAATCACCAGCACACGGCAGAGGCTGTCAACAATCACG
>CAYXPO010000167.1:0-8783 GCA_964466925.1 uncultured Nitrospirales bacterium | reverse complement strand
ACGACAGTTTTTTCTTCATGCCGTGCGAAAATTCGAGCGTGAGCGTTTTCCCGGTGTTCGCGAGGTCCAGCAGGTCCAGCAGTTCCTCGCCGCGCCGCCAGGCCACGTGCCGCGGCAGGCGGTACATGCGTCCGACGAAGGCGAGGTATTCCCGGGCCGTGAGGTTCTCGAAAAGGCACAATTCCTCCGGCACCACGCCGATGCGCCGTTTGATTTGCAGCGGGCTTCGGGTCAATTCAAAACCAAGAATGCGGGCGCGCCCGCTGGTGGGGCCGGTGATGCCGGTGAGCATTTTGATGGTGGTGGATTTGCCCGCGCCGTTGGGACCAAGGAATCCGTAGAAGCTTCCACGCTCGACGCGGAGATCAATGCCGTCCACCGCGCGCACGGCCTCATAGACTTTGCTCAGTCCCGTGGTCTCAATGCAAAATTCCATCCGCGTTCATTCCAGCGTTTTCACGATGTCCCGCGCCCATGCGAGGCACACCTTGCTGGCGCCTTCACGGCCTTCGCCGCTGAGATAGCGTTTATAGCGTTTCTGCATCGAGGCGGGGAAATCCTTGGGGTCCACATGGGTCTCCAATGAGATGTAGCCGTCATAGCCATCCTCATGCAATGCCCGCAATTGTTCGGGCCACTGGCAGATGCCTTCGCCCAGAAACACGTTGGGCACGCTGCCATCGGGCGCGGGGGCCGCATCCTTCATATGCACATGCGCCAGGTCTTTTTTCACCAATTCATACGCATCGGGAATCACGGGCACGTTCGTCCCTTCCGGGTCCTGCACATGATTCGCGGGATCCCAAATTGCTTTCATATGCTCACACCCCATGGCATCCAGAAAATAGCGCAGGTGTGCCGCGGTTCCCACATGGCAGGCCGCCTCATTCTCGATCCCCAGCACGATCTCATTCCCCTCAAGGAGGGCGGGCACGGCTTCATACGCCTGGAAGATGGCGTCCCAGGGTTTTTCCACGCGGCCATGCCCCCAGAAGACAAATCCGCGCACCAGCGGGCAGTCCCATTCAAACCCAATATCCGCGCAGCGCCGCAGGAGTTCCAGATGGCTGCTCCAAGCCGCTTCGTCTTCGAGTTCGCACTTGCCGAAGGGGGATGCAATGCTGCAAATCGTGAGTCCATGGTCTTGGACGATGCTGCGCACTTCGCCCGCCTCCTCATCGCTTAACTCCGTGACGTTCTTATCCCACACGCCCCGGATTTCCACGCCGGTCACGCCGAAGTCTGTGCATACGGCACAGGCGCGGGCAAGGTCTTGGGAGATTTCATCGGTGAATGCCGCCAGCTTTAACATGTAAGGCCTTTCCTTTTGTTGTAAGGAGCATCATATCAGAAGCGGAGCCGCCGGCTCACTTGAAACGTTTTCCACGCGTTGGGTGCTCTCTTGAATGCGACCGGCTTTGTTTTTCATGGGGTGAACACATGGGATCATGGGAGGGATGATGAAAGGCGTGTAATGACCGTTGAAATTGTGCATAATAAAAGGAAATCCAAAGGTGTGCAGGCACACTGGAACGCCGCATTGGGCAGGCATCGCAATTACCGCAAGAGGAGGACGCATGAAACTCGGCGCGCAAAGCTATAGTTTCCGGAAGTTCGATTTTGAAGGCTCGTTGGAGTGCCTGAAGAGCCTGGGGTTGTCCCTGATGGAATTCTGCAATGTCCACATTCCCCCGGACGCCGCAGCGGCGGGTTTTCCTTCCATGAAGCAACGGCTGGCGGAGGCGGGGGTGCGGGTGGCGTGTTTCGGCGTGGAAGGTTTTACGGCGGATGTGGTGGTGAACCGGAAAAAATTCGAGTTTGCCAAGGCCTTGGGGGTGGAAGTGTTGACGGCGGATCCCACGCCGGACGCCTTTGACAGCCTGGATGAGCTATGCGAGGAGTTTCAGATCAAGATTGGCATTCACAATCATGGCCCCGGCGCACGGTATGACGGGGTGCGGGATACACTGAAGGCGGTGCAGGGCCGGCATCCGTTCATTGGGGCCTGCGTGGACACGGGGCATGTGATACGTTCGGGCGAAGCGCCGCACGAGGTGATCGAGCAGTTGGGCGACCGGGTGCATTCCCTGCACCTCAAGGATTGGCGGCGGGACGGGGAGGAACAGGTTCTGGGCGAAGGGGATTTGGACCTGCGGAAGGTGGCGCAAGCGGCGGCGGCCATTGGGTTTGATGGCCCCGTCATGATGGAATATGAGTTGGAACCCCAAGGGCCGGTGCCGGGCATGCGGAAGGGAATGGAGAACTGGCTGCGTGCGGTGGGAAATGCATAGGCCATCAAAATCACGGTGTATTGGACCCGTCTGACGGGAAACGATTCATAATCTCCGCCCGCGGACCTTCCAGTGCTCCCCCTATTTGCGGAGTCCAAGGAGGCGGTTAAGTCTTTTTCGCCAGCGGAGCCCCAAGGGACTGTCCAGAAAGCTCAGGGTATCCAGGCGCCCATCCACTTTTGCCTTAAAACTGGCCAGTGAATCGGTGGCATCAATCCAGATGCGGCGCAATTCCCAGGGGAAGGTGCCGGTGGGAACGATACCATAACGATTCGACACCGCGTAGCGAAATCCCGCTTTCCGCGTCAGGGCAAAGGTCAGGTCCGTGTAGTCCTGCGCGGAACCATACGGATAGGCAAAGTATCGGATGGGGTGGCCGAGTTCCCTTTCGATGATCCGTTTGGATTCGCGGATTTCTTCGGCCTGTTCCTCTTCGTTCAATTCCGACAAGCGCCGGTGGGTCATGCCGTGCGCGCCGATTTCCACCCCAAACGTTTCCAGTTCGCGGACCTCATCCCAGGTCATCAACGCGCCGGTTTCCGGATCATCTTCCGGAGTGATGACCGATCCCGCCTTTCCCGCCACCATGAAAACGGTGGCGGGAAGGCCAAGCTCTTTAAGGATGGGGGCCGCATGGAGGAGATTGTCGCGGTAGCCGTCGTCAAAGGTGATAGCCACGCCCGGATGACCTTCTCCGGCATCGCGCAGGGAAATCACGGGGGCGTTTTTCGCCAGCCACGCCATTTGCGCACGGAAATTTTCCGGGGTGACATTCATTTCATGACGGCGCCGCCCAATGCTGTGGTACGTAAGAATGCGGGTGGTGGCGCGGCGCGGGCGGGTGATATAACCGGTCGTCCGCAGCACACCCTTGAGGACGCGTTTGATGCCGTTTTTTAGCGCGGAAGCCATGGTCTCATTTCCTGGATTATGGGTTCGGGATGCGTTTTGCGCGGATCCATCCCCACGCATAGCCGAAAGCATAACTGATATACGCGGTCAACCGCAGCCATTTCCCCGCGATTAGGGCTTTCAGCAACCGGAAGGGAAACCGCGTCACACGGCGCGCGAACGAAACTTTCGGCTGAAACGAAGCGGAATCCAGCGTCTCCTGGGTGTCATACACACTGTCCGGCTGGTATTTTTGCGCATAGGCCGAGCCGAATCCGTTGCGGAAGAAAATGCGCAATAACTTGTGCCAGCTTTCCGGCAAGGGGTGGTAAATGCGCGCGTGCGGCGCCAGCACCACCCGGTAGCCCGCCGCCCGCAACCGCACCCGGAGATCGGGGTCAAGCCCCCGGATCAGGTCTTCCCGTTCGCGGCCCACTTCCTCGAATATGCGCCGGGGAATTGCGCAACACCCATGACACGCCAGATCACTATCGGTAATCACCTCCACCACGGGGGTGTGAAAGCGCGGGAACTGGAGGGCCGCCCGTTGTTGAAATGTGGACGCATCGGGCGGCAGCACGATGCTGGCACCCGCCATGCCGATCTTGGGATCGGTGTCCAAGGTTTGCACCAGCCGTTCAAACACCGTTTCATCGGCCAAGGCACTGTCATCGTCCAAAATGAGAAGGATTTCTCCTTGGGCGCGCGCCGCCCCCTGGTTAATCGCCTTGCCCTGCGGAAACACCCCTTTTATCACGTGAACTTCATATTCGCGGAATGATTGGCGCGCTATGCTTTCAAGCAAACGCGGTACACATCCATTTCGATAGCCATCCAGGGATGGAATAATGACCGTTACTCGGGGCATAAGCGCCGTTGCATACTCCATAGATGAAAGATTCAATGGCAGTATACTGGTTTGAAAAAAAAACGTCAAAAGCAGAATCTTTCCATTTTCGGGACAGGATTCTGATATTAAGCAGAATACATCCTAAAATCAGAATGAAACCGGACCTGCTCTGTGTTATCCAAAATGGATAAAAACCGCCAAATCTATGTCAATCGGCATGCACAAAGACAGAAAAACACCAAATCAATGTGGAAACCTTCGTTCGGCGGGAAGCCTCTTGAAGTGCATAAGTCAAGTATTTCTAACATGTTATGTGTTCCATGAAGGGTTCTGGATAACAATATCTTGGGTACAGTATTTTTTACTTGCATATATATTGTGTTCATGCTACCATCTAGCCGATATATAGTGTTCAAATTTGTACATCTTACCACCTATAGTGGTTGAGAGCAGGGTGAAGAGAATCGTTTGGATGCGTAGGAATACGGAGAGGAAGGAGCGTACATGAAAACCCGGAGCGTGTTATTGTATGTGCCCGGAATACCCTTACGCGCGGAATCCTTTCTGCCTCAACGGCGGTTGGCGTCGGTGGCTGGCGCCTTGTTATCCAAAGGCCATCTTACCTCCATAATCGATCATGGAACCGTGGAAGCGGTGCGGCGCTGCACCCCGCCCGGTTTAACCACGGTGGCCCAGCAGGCGGTGCAGGAACTGGACTCCAGGACACCGCGCATACTGCCGGGTTTTCTTACAGGTTTTTTCCAGCCCCGTGGTTTTGAAGTGTTGCTGAATGAATTTCAAGAGGGGCGGCGCCGGGAGATTGGCGGTGAAGTGGCGGCGTGCCAGCCGCTGGATTTTGTGGCGCTATTGGTGTTGGACCGCAGCGACCTGCGGGAAGCCCTCTTGGTAAGCGAATCGCTGCGGCAACGATTCCCGGAAATGAAACAGGTGGTGTTTGGTCCTTGTGTTGACGTGTTCGGCTCCATGATTTTGTCCTTGGAAGAGGCTTTTGACGGGGCCTTTACGGGGGATGCCGAGATGTCTCTGCCGCAGTGGGCGGAATGGGTCCGCCAGCCCGGGGAATGGGCCGCGGTGCCGAACCTGCTCTACCGCCGTGACCATCAGGTGCTGGAAACGGCCCGGGATGCCTCCATTCCCCTGGATCGGTTTCCGGAACCCTGTTATGACGAAGAGATTTATCCCGCCGCGCACGCGATGGGGAAATTCAAGTTGTTCACCCTGGAACAAAGCCGCGGCGGCACCCATGTGCCGCACCAGGAATCCGAACCGGCCTCCATGATGCGTGTGCTCCGGACGCGTTCCACGGCCCTGCTCTGTGCCGAGATGGCGGCTTTGGGAAAACAGTTTGGGGCCCGCGCGTTTCACATCGAAGGGAAAAGCACCGCTCCGGCGCACACCGAGCAATTCGCACGCGACATCAAGAGCCGGGGATTGTCCGTTCAATACAGCCGCGATGCCCATATACGGCACATGGCCCCGGCCTCGCTGCCGTTGCTTGCGGCCTCCGGGTGTGTTTCCGCCGCTTTTCAAATTGATACGGGCAGTCAGCGGCTCCTGGAAGATTTTTACGGGCATGAATTCGGTGTAACGGAGATGGAACGCGTGCTGGCGGCCTGCCGCAAGGCGGGTGTTTTCACGGTGGCGGGCATCGCCTATCCCTGCCCCCAAGACGATTACCATACCCGCGCGGAGACCCTGCGCGTTCTCAGCCGGTGCCATCCGAACGCCGCGCCGTTGTCCATGCCGTTGCTGCTGCCGGGGTCGGCGTGGATGCAGTCCGCGCCCGCCTTCGGGTTCAAAGTGGACCATGCCGCGTATGCGCGCTGGGCGCTGGGGCATGAGTCAAATGCTTCCTGGGGAGACAGGGCGATGGCGGAACTGCCCTACCGCATGACGGGCTGGACGCGCAGCCGCATCGCCTCCGAATACGCGGACCTGACCCGGGACATCGAGGAACTCCACATCATCGCGCGGGCCACAGCCCGTGAAGGATTATTGGCGCGCATTTCCGGGTACGAGGGGGAAGAAGGCCTGTATTGCACCATGCTGCGGCGGCGTTTGTTCACCATGGACACCCGGGGGCTGATGAAGCTGGCGGGTGAATTCAACGGCCGCGCCACCGCCCCCATGAATCTGGTGGCCTTTCGGCCCTTCACCCCCGTGTTGGCCGCCGTGGGAAACTAAGTCATTCAGGTTTGCACAAAGAATGTGTTTGATATTCAGCCGATAGCGAACGCAATGTGGTGCGGGGCGTAATCGGAGTATCGCATCAGGAGTGTTGAGAGGCGGGTGCTAATGGGCTGGGTAGAGCCATTGGATTGAGAATCATATGCATATGGAGCCGGTAGTAATAACAGGGATGGGGGTGTTGGCCTGCAACGGCTTGGGCCGAGAAGCGTTCTGGAACGCCATCAAGGAAGGACGTACTGGAATCCGGCGGCTGGACCGCTTTGACGCCTCGGACCTGCCCTGTCAGATCGGGGGACAGCTTTGGGACTTCAACCCCGAGGATTTCATGCGGAAAAGCGTGGTGAAACATTGGCACCGGCATGTGCATCAGGCGGTGGCCAGCGCGCGGCTGGCGGTTCAAGACGCCGGACTGGCTTCGGCGGGGTATGCGCCCGAACGCATGTCGGCGGCGGTGGGCACCAGCGTGGGGTCACCGGACGAGGCCTATGAAAGCCACAAGGAAGCCTACCGGACCGGTGGATTCAAACGGGTCAGCAAATATGCGTCCTCGGCCTTTTCGAGTCACTCGGCCACCGTGCATGTGAGCATTGATTTCGGATTGAAAGGCCCGGCGATCACCATCGCCAGCGGGTGCGCCACAGGCCTGGATGTGCTGGCGTGGGGGGTGAGCCAGATTCAACAGGGCAGGGCCGACGCGGTGGTGGCGGGCGCCACGGAATCCCCGATTTTTTCGGCGGCGATGATCTCGGCCTGTTCCCTGGGCATCTTGTCAAAACGTAACGACGAGCCGGGAAAAGCCATGCGCCCGTTCGACAAGCACCGGGACGGGATTGTGTTGAGCGAGGGGGCATGCACGGTGGTGTTGGAACGGGCGGACAAAGCCCGCGCGCGGGGTGCGCGCATTCTGGGGGAAGTGGCCGGAACGGGTTCCTCGGCCGAGGCCTTGAACCCGCTGATTTTGGACAGCGAAGGCAAAGGGCTGGCGCGCGCGGTGCACGCGGCGCTCGAGGATGCCGGTTTGACGGCCCAGGAGGTGGACAGCATTTTCGCACATGGAGTATCGCTCGAAATGTATGACCGCTCGGAAACGAACGCCTATAAACTGTCGTTGGGCCGGGAAGCCTACCGGATTCCCATTTCGGCGGTAAAATCCATGATAGGCCAATCGTATGCGGCGGGGGGGATGATGAATGTGGCGGCGGCTTTGCTGGCATTGAACGAGGGCGTTCTGGCTCCGACGGTGAATCTGGAAGACCCCGATCCGTCGTGTGATTTGGATTATGTGCCCAATACCGCCCGGGTCAATGATATTCAAACCGCGCTGGCGACGGCGATTAGTTTCGGGGGAACCCACAGCGCGGTGCTATTGAGGCGCGCGGCATGACCGGCGCGATGCACACCACCCTCGCCCCCACCCTCCTATTGACGGGCTCGGGGGTGTTGTGCGCCCTGCTGGGTGTTTTTGTGCTGGTGAATAATCCGAAACGGCGCACCCACCGGTACTTCGCGGGGCTTGCCGCGAATCTCGTGTTATGGGCGGTGGGCGTGTTGTTCATCATTCATTGCCACTCGGAAGCCACGGCCTCTTTCTGGCTGCGGGTGACATTCACCATCGCGGCGTTCCTGCCCGCTTCGTTTTATTTGTTCGTGACGGTCTTTCCCTATCAGCGCTTTGAGGGAAGCCGGTGGTGGATCGGGTGTTTATATACCGGGGCCTGCGCGGCCTCCGCCGGGGCGATTTTTTCGCCGTGGTACGTGAAGAGCATCGAGGTGTTTCCGGACCGTCCGCCAATGGTGCTTTACGGCCCCATGATTTACGGTTTCAGCCTTTTGGTGGGGTTTTCCATTCTCGGTTCCTTCGGTAATCTCATCCGAAAACGCCGGAAAACCTCCGGAATTCAGCGGCGGCAAATCGAGTACGTGTTGTTCAGCCTGGGCAGCACCGGTCTGCTTGCCTCCATTACCAACGTGTTTGCCCCCGCTCTGAAAATCGGCTCCATGGAGCTTTATGGCCCCTGTTTTGTGGTCTTGATGGTGGGCGGGCTGGCGTATGCCATGGTCCGGTATCACCTGCTCGACATCTGGCTGATTGTATCGCGCACCACGGTCTACGCCATCGTGATGGGGTTTGTGATCGTTACCTTCCTCGGCACCGTATCGCTTGTGCACTGGGGGTTCAGTCATGCCGGACGCGCCAATGACGTGCTGACCACCGCTTTGGCGGCCCTGGTGATTGTGGTGGTGCTGCAGCCGCTGAAAGAACGGGTTCAGTTGTTCCTGGACCGCCTTGTATTGCACCGCCGGTATGATTCCAAGACCCTCATCGAGCGGATCAGCCGGAAGGCGGCCCGGTTTGTCCAACTGGACCAGTTGCTGGAACGCATCGCGGACGACATCCGGAACACGGTGGGCGTGAACACCATCCGGGTGCTGCTGGTGGGCGAGAAAGACCCGGGAACCATCATTACGGAGTATTCCACGAACCCCGAGGAATTCCAGGCGCACAACATCAATCTCGACTTCCTGATGGAGTACATTGA
>CAYXPO010000166.1:5045-8834 GCA_964466925.1 uncultured Nitrospirales bacterium | reverse complement strand
CGCATAGGAATGCTCTTCAATCCGGACGCGTTCCGCCTTGGACACGTCCCGTTTCACCAAGATTTGGGTGAAGGGCGTTTTCCGGTTCGCATGAAGGGACTTTTGCAGGGATTCGCTCGATACATCCTGCAACAGGGAGGCGATGGCATCACACACTTCCTTGCGCCGTTCCGCCGGACACTCGCCGGGAACAAACATTACATCGGCGCTGGCGCGGTTGTCGGCAAGCACCGTTCCATCGGTGGCGCAGATCAATCCCCGGTCCGATTTGAGCCGTTGCGGCCACACGCGGTTTTCCTCCGCACGGCTCTGGTATTCCGCCGCATGAATCACCTGGAGCCGCCACAACTGAATGCACAGGACGGAGAATGCCGCGGCGAGCCCCAGGGCCACGAGCTGCACGCGCAACTCGACGCCTTCGTAACGCAGCGGTTTCTTGGACGTGGACATTTAGGCCAGACCTCCCGAAAGGGCGCGGCGCCGGTGGAATACCCAGCCCAGCACGGCAAAGACAAACGGCGTGAGGACCGCCGTGTAAAAGGCTCCCGGCACCACGGAGGTGAGAAAAGGATAGATGGCGCCGCTGGCGGGCTGCTGAATGTAGCGAATGGAAGTGAACAAGACGCCGGCCATCAGCGCCGCGGTAAAGACCATGCCCGCTTTCACGGCGGGGTGCTCGGTGATCAACCGGGTGGACAGCCGCCCAATGGCATAGCCCGCCGCCACCAGGCAAAACACATGGTGCCCCAGCACCGCGCTGCTCGCCACGTCTTGATAAATGCCGCCGATAACACCGGTGAACATGGCACGTTCTTCCCCCTCCACCATGGCAAAATAGACCACCAGGAGCAGCGGCAAATCCGGCAGGACGCCTTGCAGTTTCAGGGCGTCGGGCCATGTGGTCTGCACCAGAGCCGCGACCACGATGGCCAAAAGCCACAGGATATTCTTACGCATGTTTCCTTTCATAACGTGCCCATCGGAGACGGTTCATCCGGGCGGTTGGAGAAGCATCCCAGTGACGGCACGCCCGCCCGGCGGGGTGATTATACCTCAATCGCGGGGTGGAATGAGAAGGGATTTTGGTTTCAAATCCGCGGCCATGCCTGCGGCGTTTGAGGTCATGCCGTTACGGGGCCGCTTGGCCTTCGGCGGCGGCCACCACGATGCTGGCCAATCCCTGTGAAAGGGTGTACGGGCTCACGGCGATAATGAAGGCCGAACCTTCGCCAACTGCCGTTACCTGCCCGGAGGCGTTCACGGTGGCCACGGCGGCATTGGTGGAGGTCCAGGTGAATCCCGTATCCAGCGCCGAGGGGGAAGTGACATTCAGCGTCACCGATTGCCCGACTTGAAGCGAGACGTTTCCGGGATAGACCGTCAGGAATTGATATTCGCCTTCGGTGGACGGTTGTGCCTGGGTGTCATTGGCATGTGCGGCCGCCGTGACAATCATTTTCGTGGAGCCCTGCGCGCCGCTTTGCACGGCCGTCGAGGTGATATAGGCCACGCCCGCGCCGACCGCCTTGACTTGTCCCTGCGGCGTGATGCTTGCCACGGCGTCATTGGTGGACGCCCAGGTAAACGCCTTATCGGCGGGCGATGTTGATATGGGGGTGATATAGGCCGTTCCGCCTTCGGTCAGCACCAGCATATCCGGTGTATGGCTCACTTTAATGGCTGGAGGGGGCGGGGGGGGCGGCGGTGTTTCACTCTGGGCGGGCGCTTCGGGGGACGCCTCCGGCGCGCCTTCCCCTTCCGCCAATCCTTCGGTGGACACCCCTTCGCCCGGCTGGCCTTCCGCAGTTTCCCCTTCCACCGGGGGCGCCTCCTTAATGGGGACTTCCTTGGGTGGTTTTTTCTCTTCTTTTGGCGGTTCGGGTTTTACCGGTTCGGGCTTTTCCGGGGTTGCGGAAGGCAACACGGTTACCAGGGTTTTTGCCTGCTTTTTACTGTAACTGCCGGTGGCATGAATGGAGGCAATGCCCGGTTTTACCCCGGTCACCTTCCCCAGTGCGTCCACGGCGGCCACCTCTGTCTGATTCGAGGTCCAGATAAAGGCAACGTCTTTTTTCGACGTGGAGGAAGCCGCAAGCGTAATGGATTCCCCGGTTTTCACCGTAGCGGTTTCCGGGGTCACGGTGACCCGCGTGGGCCGGCATCCCGCCAGCGATATCAGCGCCACCCCGGCCAATAGAATGCTGAAGGGGTGCAACAATACGTTTTTTTTCATTTACAGCACGGACTCCACACTAATAATAGGATTGACCGCCGCGCATCCCATGCGGAGAGAGGCGCGGGGAACCCTAGAATACCTTAAAACCGCCTTCCCATGCATCTTGAACACCACGGCGTTTTCGGTTGCTGCCGGTTGGCGCTGAAGCATGTCATTACATTATCCTTCCCGCCATGAATGAAGTTTCGAAACCATCGTGGGCCGGTTCGGCGGCGGGGATACTGGCCATTATTTTTTGGGGCACGAATATCGCCTTTTGCCGGAGCGTGACAGAGCAGTTGGGCACGTTTAGGGCCGGGGGGCTGTCAATGTTGATCGCAGGGGTGGCGTCAATGGGGTATCTGATGGCAAAACCCGGCGCCGTACGGAAGACGCTGGGTCTGCCCAAACGGTATCTGTTTGTCTGCGGGGGAATCTTTGTGTTTGAGATGATGGTGATTGTGGCGGCCATCGGGTTGGCGGCGGATCATCAGCAGGTAATCGAGGTGACGATCATTAACTACCTGTGGCCAAGCCTCACGCTGGTGTTCGCCGTGCCGATCCTGGGCCGCCGGGGTTCGATGCCGCTGTTGGCGGTGGGAGTGATTGCAGCCTTTGGCGGAATCGTTCTCGTGTTGAGTGGCGGCGATTTTTCCGGCAGCCGGGTTGGGATGAATCCCGCGCCGCATCTATTGGCATTGGCGGCGGCGGTGTTGTGGGGCCTCTACAATAATTTTAGCCGCCGCTGGACGGAAGATTCAGAGGGATGGGCGACACCGTTCTTTTTCCTGGCATCGGCGATGGGGTTGTTCGCCTTGGTCCCGTTAGCGCCCACGCCCCCGCACTGGAGTGGCCGCGTGGTGGCGGAGTTGTTCTATCTGGGCCTGATGCCGACGATGCTCGGGTATATTTTATGGGATGTGGCCATGCGCCGCGGACACATCATTCTGGTGGTGACGCTTTCGTATTTCATCCCGATCCTGTCCACGCTGATCAGCAGTGTGTACCTGGACATTCCCATTGGCTTGGCGGCCTGGGCGGGCAGCATTATGGTGGCGGCGGGCGCGCGGCTGTGCCATCGCGCCCTGCCGTAATTTAATACGCGGCGGGGACGCCGTGTTTACTTGTTGCCGGTATGGACTTGGGCGTCAAAAGACCATTTCATTACGGGTTCGGTCCCGAGGTTGAGGACCACGTAGCCCGATCCGTTGCCACGGGTCAACGGCGCTTCCGCCGTCGAAATGGCCTGCCGCTTGGCGAACAGGTAATTCAGTTGGGCGGAGATTAAGGCGGAGGAATGGGGCAACTGCGCAAGGGCTTCCGGAGGAATCGTGAAGGAGCCGTCGTCGGCTGCTTTGCACACCAGCGCGCCCAGACGCACGGGGGTATTGCTGGTTTCCACCACCAGCACCTCCAAGATGAAGGTGATGCAGGTGCCTTGTCCCGCCGTGTCCCAGGTGATGGTCAGGCCGTTTTGCAGGGTGGCTTCGTCGAAGATATTGGCCAGCGATGCGGGGGCGGTCAGCGTGAGCCGTCCCGGCAGCGTGCCCGAAGCGGTGAAGGCGCCGATATCC
>CAYXPO010000166.1:0-5035 GCA_964466925.1 uncultured Nitrospirales bacterium | reverse complement strand
GGCCAGGAGTAGGTCACCGTGTCGCCATTATTGAATCCAGGCACAACAAAGTTCTCCGCGAAGAAGAAACCGCCCATCCAGGCTTCGAGGGTATTGTAGCCGAGGTCTTCCAGCGAACCCGTGCCGGAGAAGTCATAGTAATAATCCAAAGGGCGTTTCATGGCCACGGCGGCGGTTCCGTTGGTGAGCGCCCCCGGGGAGCCTGCGTCCAATGCGCCGATTTTTTCAAAGGAGGGGGCTTCTCCGTCCGGCAAGCTGAAAATAGTGTTGATGCCGAAGTTGAGTCCGAAAATCAGGTTCGAGGCGCCTTGGTCCGTCAAACCGATGAGTTGAAGGCCGCCCGTCTGAAGGGAGGCCGTGTAAGCCTTCCAGGTGTCCAGCGGGGCGCCGGCGTCATAGGGATCAAAGGCATCGCCCTTGAAGCCGGAGTAGAAGAGCCCCATTGAGGTCATATCTTTTCTCGGGCCAATAAAGGGACGGTCCGTGGTGCGCAACGTGCCGAACACGAAACCAAGCCGGTCGCCGTCAGCGGGATAATTCACGGAGATATTCGCCACCGCGCCGTTGCCCGTAGTGCAATCGGCGGCGGCGGGGGTTAACGCCACCACGGGCGGACGCCCCAGCACATACACCGCCACATAGGTGGAACCGGGCGCGGGAATGCAGAAATTGCCCTCGTTGTCCGTAACCGCCGAACCGCCGGCGGAGGAATACACGCGGGTGTCTTCAATGGGCGTGGCGCCGTCTTCTTCCGTTACCCTGCCTTGGATGCAGGAGGTGAACGAAGCGCGCAAATCCTGATTGGCGGTGGTGGCTCCGGCCGCGCCCGAAGTCACATTCTTTGACGCACAAACGTAATAAGCGCCGGGCAGGACCAGTTCCAGGCGAACCTGCGCATTCGGCTTGACCCATACGGAATACGCGCCTTGATCATTACTGATGCCGAGCGTGACTGCGTGATAATCCACGCCTGTGGCGAAAACCAGGGCGCGCGCGGCGGCTTGGCCGTTCGCGTCATAGGCATGCCCCGTAATCACGTGCGGCGCGGGGATGGTAATGGCCGCGCTCCACCAGCCGAGGAACGATACGGTGGCCTCCACGTACAACGCGCCGCCTTCGCCCGTGACGACCGTGCCGGTTCCCGCCTGAACCCAGGCGCCGGTGGAAGCGTCAAAATGCCACAGGGGCACCGTATCCCCCGGTTCGAGCGTGGTATCCGCGGCAAGTTTGATCCTGATTTGGACACTGGCGTCGGCGCTCAACTGCACCGTCTCGCCATTTTGCGTGATTTCATAGTTGACCACCCCGTACAATTCAAACGACCCCGTGCCGCCGCCGGGGAATGACGCCAGTTCGCCGGCCATGTTCAGGGCGGTGATCTGGACGTTAACGGTTCCCGTGATGGCTTTCTGCCCGGCAGTCTTTAGGGCATTGGGCGGAATGGTGATGGCGTTACCCGCATTCGTCACCGTGCCGCCCGCGGACGCATTCGCCAGCG
Source organism: uncultured Nitrospirales bacterium (assembly GCA_964466925.1). Taxonomy (GTDB): domain Bacteria; phylum Hydrogenedentota; class Hydrogenedentia; order Hydrogenedentales; family CAILVY01; genus CAILVY01. The sequence continues at coordinate 3,537 of CAYXPO010000166.1, read as the reverse complement.
CCTTGGCCGGAGCCAGCCGCTTCAGGGTTACATTCATGGTGGCGGTGGCGCCGGAACCCGTTTGCACAACCTGTGTGGCGGGGGCATAACCGGTCAATGAGAACGCCACAGGGATGCTTTGCTTTGCGGCCACCGGATTAAAAGTGAACAGTCCGCTGCCGTCCGTGTGCGTGGTGGCGCCGTTGGCGGTCACTTCGACAAAGGGCAGTGCCGTTCCGTCTGTGTCGTTGACCCACCCGATGAGTTTGGCGTTTTTATCCTCCGGCGGGCATCCGCACAGCGAAATCATCACGAGCATGAGCATTCCGGCAAGAAAGGTTCGCTGAAACGTATACGTATTCATAAGAAAGGTTCCTTCTGTCACGCACATCGTGAAACAATTGTTTCCCTACGTATACATAATACCACGAAACGGAAATGTTACAGAAATATTCCCTTTTATGGAGAAAATGACCGGCCTTTTTTGGTATTCTTCACTTTTATCAACCAGGAGTGGATGCTTGTGCGCTTGGGAAAGCAAATGCTGCCGTTGCTTGGGGCCGTGGTGGGCCTGTTGTTGTTGTTCCGGGTCTGGGTGCCCAATCTTCTGGCCCCGGAAAACCTGCTCGATCTCACCCAGCAGATTTCCGTCAACGCCATTATCGCCTTCGGCATGACGCTGGTGATTCTGATCGGCGGGATTGATTTGTCCGTGGGGGCCCTGCTGGCCCTGGTGGGGACGTGCACGGTGTATGTGCTCACCCTAAGCCTGCCGGTGGCGCAATCCGGGTGGTGGACCGTTGTGGCCGTGCTGGCGGGGGTGTCCGTGATGGCCTTGTTTGGCGCCTTCAATGGTTTTTGCGCGGCGAAGAGCAAGATTCCTCCGTTCATTATCACGTTGGCGACCATGCTGGTGGCGCGGGGCGCGGCGCTGGGCTTCAACGAAGGCCGGCCCATGGCTATACCGGAAACCAACACCTTGTTTCTCGCGCTGGGCAATGGACGCATCATGGGGTGGCTTCCGGTGCCCGTGCTGGTCATGCTGGTGGTTTTCGCCGTCACCTCGATTCTCCTGCACTTCACCCTGTTCGGACGGCACCTCTATGGCATTGGCGGCAATTTTGAGGCGGCGCGCCTGTCCGGCATTCCCATGGTGCGCAACACAATCATCGTCTATGTGATCTGCGCGGTGCTGGCGGGCATTGCGGGCATGATTAACACGGCGCAATTGTACTCCGCGGAACCCGCCTCGGGGATCGGGTTTGAATTGAACGCCATTGCGGCGGTGGTGGTGGGCGGCACCAGTTTTTCCGGCGGCATCGGCGCCATGCCCGGCACATTGATCGGCGCGGTGATCATCGGGATTCTCGACAAGGGGTTGAACCAGGCGGGCGTGCATTTTTCCCTGCAATACGTGGTCAAAGGGCTGGTGATTCTCGGCGCGGTGTACATGGATATGGTCCGCTGCAAACGATAAAGGAAATTTCCATGCAAAAGTTGGGATGGTTGTGTGCGGCGGGGCTGATGGTTTCGTATGGCGCCATGGGCGATGCGCGGGAGGACGTGATGCAAAAAGCGCTGGCGCACTGGAATTTGGGCGGGAATTGGATGGAGGCGAATCCGCCCATCACGCCCACCGGGAAAATAGAGTTTGGCGTGCCCGCCGAAGGGGAGGGCGCGCGCGCGGGCGCCGCGGTGGCGCGCATGACCAGCGCCTATTTTGACGCGGGGAAGAATCTGAATGTGCCGGGCCAGGGCCTCACGGTCTATTTGCGCGCCCGTGACCCGCGCGGCCAGTGGACCCATGCCCTGTTCAATAAACGCGGCACGCACGAGATTCTCAATTACAATCTCTTCAGCGTGGACTTGGGCGGGGAGCCCGGCCCGGAAATCGGCTTTGAAATCCACACCGACCAAGGGTTTGCCATGGTCAACTTTAATGTCACACAAATCGCCCCCAAGGCGTGGCATGATTTTGCGGGACGCTATGACGGCAGAACCATGGAGCTTATTTGCGATGGCAAGGTCATGGCGAAACGGTCCTGGCGCGGCGGCAACCTGACGCAGAATACTGAACCAACACTGATTGGGGCCGAAATGGATCATGGGGACGTGGTGCGGCCTTTCACGGGCGAAATGGAAGAGGCTGCGCTCTGGGGGTACGCCCTTAACGATGAAGACCTGGCACAGGTGATGCGCCGGGAAGCGATTCTGCCGGATACGACTTATGTGGAACCGTATAGTTCTCCGATTCACTACCGCCCCGCGGTGGGACGGCTGGCGGACACCATCCCGTTCTTTTGGGACGGCGCCTATCATATTTTTTACCTGCGCGCCCTGGATAAAGTACCCTGGGAGCATCTTGTCTCCTCCGATCTGATCCACTGGCTGGAACTCCCCACCGCCTTGCGGTCCGATGGCGCGGCGGACGGGCCGGACGGCCTGCACATGTTCACGGGGTCGGTCACGCAACATGACGGCACATTCCACATTTTCTACACGGGGTGGAATCCGGCGAACAAGGAAGGCCGCGAAAAAGTGATGCATGCCACGAGCACGGATCTTATTTCCTGGACAAAGCATCCCGGGCACGGCTTTTTCGGCGACGGTGTGCATTACCAAAACAGCGATTTTCGCGATCCCTATGTGTTTTGGAACGAAGCGGCAAACAAATTCTGGATGATCCTGTGTGCGCGCGATGCAAAGACCGGCAAGCCCGTGCAGGGCGTGGCGCAGTCCGGCGACCTTGTCCAATGGGAACAGCTTGATCCGCTGATTTTGGAGCCGCCCTTGGGAGAAGGCACGCCGGAATGCCCCGATGTGTTTAAGATGGGCGATACGTGGTACTTGATCCACTCGCCCAGCGCGGGCACCACCGATATGCGGTATGCCAGTGATATACGCGGCCCGTACCGCGTTCCGGAAACGTCCAGCATTGACACGCCCATCCTCTACGCCGCGAAGCGCATGTTTGACGGCAAGCGCCATATCATCACCGGCTGGATCCGCGATCTGGGCGGCGAGCGCGACGGCGGTGATTTTCAGTGGGGCGGGGATCAGAGCGTGCCGCGCGAGGTGTATCCCGGCCCCGGGGGCCTGTTGTATTTCCGCCCGGTTCCGGAAGCGCTGGCGCAATTCCCCCGGCAGGTTCAGGCGGCCGCCGGTGTGCCCACGAAAACGACCGGGACGTATGAGACCCCGGACAATTACATGATGCAATGCCGGTTGAAGATGGATTCTGACGCCGAAGTGTGCATAACGATGCGCCAGCAGGAAAAACGGGATTCCGGCTACCGCCTGATTCTGCGGCCCAAGAAACAGGAAGCGGAAATTGCGGGAAAGAAGTTCAGCTATCCGAGGAAAGTGCGCTTGGACGCCTCGCTGCCGATCTCTATTACGGCGTTCGTGCAGGGAACGATTATTGAGTGCTTTATCAACGATGCCTATCCGTTCAGTTGCCGCGCGTATGACTTCTCAAAAGGATCGTTGAGCATTGCGCCCGGCGGCGGCACCGTGGAACTGCTTGAACTGAGCATAAAAACCCCGGAAACAGGAGGC
>CAYXPO010000165.1:0-8846 GCA_964466925.1 uncultured Nitrospirales bacterium | reverse complement strand
CGTTTCAATGCGAAAACGGCACGGAGGACGGTTTTGCGGCCGGCGCGGGCGATCAAAGCTGCACGCCGCACAACAGCGATTACATGCCGCAAGATTGGCGCATTACTCTTTCGGAACTGTTGCGGATCATCCAGTTTTTCAATTCGGCGGGAAGCGCATATCACGTGTCGGAAGGCACGGAGGATGGTTTCGCGCCGCAGGCGGCGTGAGGCGGACAAATAAGGAAAGGCGCCATAACGGGTGTTATGACGCACTCAAGGGGGTAAGAACATGAGACATTCGCTTGATTTCAGTGTTGGGATGTTACACCCAAGCGTTCCGTTTCCGGAAGCTGTCTCATCCTTATGATGGACTTATCGGCACAGGGCCGGAAAAACTTTAGCCCGCCCAAAAAGATTTTTCCGCGGGCATAAAGGGCGGAGACGCGGGTGGACGAGGGTGTCCGCCAAGAACATGCACGGTCAAGGCCGTCCCCGGGCTTGGCCGTGGATTCGAGAATCGCCGCCGAAGAAGGCGTGGAGCACACAATGACAGGAGGGGTTACTGGTTAAGAAGGCGGCGGGCGCGGCGGATGAATTCCTGTTCGCTGGCATAGGTCACGGAAGATTCGGCGTCTTCAAGGGCAAGCCATTGCGGAACAAAAAGGTCTTCTTCCGATCCTGTGGACCGGGGAGCCTCCCGCAAAGTATCCTCAAGCCGCATGAGGAAGTAGCGTTCGTCGCGCTCATGGTGTTTCCCGTTGAAATCGAAGGAACTGTGCGCCACACCGAGATCGCCGGTGATCGCAACCTTCCAGTAGCCCGATTCTTCGCCCACTTCGCGCAGGGCCGCCTGTTCCGCGGTTTCGCCGGGATCAATATGCCCCTTCGGGAGGCGGATTTCGTGAATGATGCATTCATCACGCGGAACATCGCGCACCAACACGAGCACGCGGCCCGCGTCATTGAGCACCACGCCGCCGGCCACCGTATGGAATTTCGTTTTCATGCGGTTTCTCCCGGACGGGGTTTGCGTTTAACCGCGTGGCGGAGTTTTTCCATGTACAAATAGACCACGGGCGTAATGTAGAGGGTGAGCAGTTGGGACACGATCAGCCCGCCCACCACGGCGAGTCCGAGCGGGCGGCGCGATTCGGAACCGGCGCCCATGCCGGCGGCAATCGGGAGGGAGCCCATGAGCGCGGCCATGGTGGTCATCATGATGGGCCGGAAGCGGATGAGGCAGGCGCGGTAAATGGCGTCGAAGGGGGCCATGCCCGAGCCCTGCCCTTCGATGGCGAAATCCACCATCATAATGGCGTTTTTCTTCACGATGCCGACGAGCATGATGATGCCGACGAGGGAAAAGATGTTGAGTTCCATCTTGAACAGCAACAAGGTGATGAGCGCGCCGAGACTCGCGGCGGGCAATCCGGATAAAATCGTGATGGGATGGATGAAGCTTTCGTAGAGAATGCCCAGCGTGACATAGATGACGAGGACGGCGGCGAGCAGGAGGAGCCCCATGCCGCGTTGCGAAGATTGGAACGCCTGGGCCGTGCCCTGGAAGCTGGTGCTGATGCTGTCCGGCAGCACGCCTTTGGCGGCGGCCTGCACGCGTTCGACGGCATCGCCGAGGGAATATCCGGGAGCAAGGTTGAACGAAAGGGTGACGGAGGGGAATTGCCCCAGGTGATTGACGGTCAGGGGGCCGGCGGATTTTTTGACCGTGGCCAGGGTATTCAGGGGAACCAACTGCCCGGTGCCGGACCGCACATAGAGCATTGAAAGCGTCTCGGGCGTCCACTCAAATTCCGGTGCGACCTCGAGGATGACGCGGTACTGATTGTTTGGCGCAAAAATGGTGCTGATTTGGCGCGACCCGTAGGCCGTATACAACGTGTTTTCAATTTGCGCCGCCGTAATCCCCAGCGAAGACGCCTTGTCGCGATCAATATCAATGTTCACTTCGGGGTTGGTGATTTGCAGATCGCTGGTAACATCCTGAAGGCCTTCCAGCTCCCGCATTTTCTGTTCCAGAACCGGCGCATACTGATAGAGTTCGGAAGCGTTCGGGCTTTGCAGGGTGAATTGATACAGGCTTTTCGTCATCTGGCCGCCGATGCTGATCGAAGGGCGGTTTTGAAGAAACACTTTGATCCCGGGGACCCCGGCAACCTGTGCACGGAGCTTTTGGATGAATGCATCGGCGCTTATGCGGGTATCTCGCGGGGAGAGCCGCAGGAACATGCGGCCCGCGTTGCCCGATTGCGCCGCGCCGCCGCTGCCCACCGCCGACATGAATCCGGCCACCTCCGGCTGCTTCGCCACGATTTCCGCGACGGCCTGCTGATGGCTCTTCATGTCATTAAACGAAATGCCCTGCGCGGCCTCCGTGGACACCATCACCTGGCTGATGTCCTCGCTGGGGAGAAAACCTTTCGGCAGGAGTTGAAACAGATGCACCGTGCCGTATATCAACGGAACCAGGGTCAACAAGGTGATCAGCGGGAACCGCATGGCGCCGCGCAGCGTGAGATCGTACGCGCGCAGCATGGCGTTAAACCCCCTCTCCATCGCGCGATAGAAGGGGCCATGGCGCTGTTCGCTAAGCGGGCGCAGAAACCTGCTGCACAGCATGGGGGTTTGCGTCAGGGAAACGAACCCGGAAATGAGAATCGCCACGCTGATGGTGATGGCGAATTCGTTCAGCAGGCGCCCCACGATCCCGCCCATGAAGAGCACGGGAATGAACACGGAGATCAGCGTGAGCGTCATCGAAACGATGGTGAACCCGATTTCGCTCGAACCCTTGAAGGCCGCTTCATACGGCGTTTCGCCATTCTCCATGTGGCGGACGATGTTTTCGATCATGACGATGGCATCGTCCACGACAAAGCCGACGGAGAGGGTCAGCGCCATCAACGAGAGGTTGTCTATGCTGAAGTGGAGGAGATACATGACGCCGAAGGTGCCGACGACCGAAAGGATGAGGGCAAGGCTGGGGATGAGGGTGGCGCGGAGGTTGCGGAGAAACAAAAAGATGACGAGTATCACGAGCGCGATGGTGAGGACGAACGTGAACTTTACTTCGTCCACCGAGGCGCGGATGGATTCGGTGCGATCATAAAGAATTTCCATGTTCAACGCGTCGGGCATCTGGGAGCGGAAGGAGGGTAGCAGTTCCTTGATCGTATTCACCACCTCAATCGTGTTGGTACCGGGCTGCCGCTGCACCGCCAGCACAATCCCCCGCACATTGTTGTACCAGGCGGCCGCCTTGTCGTTTTCCACGCTGTCAAACACCTGCCCGATATCGCGCAGGCGGACGGGCGCGCCGTCCCGCCAGGCCACGATCAACGGCTCATAGTCTTCCGCGTGACTCAACTGGCCGTTCGCTTGGACAATGTAGGCTTGGTAGGCGCCCTGCAAATCGCCCATGGGCAGATTGACGTTGCCGTTTTGGATGGCGGCGGAAACCTCGTCCAGGCCGATCTTGCGCGAGGCCAGTGTCCGCGGGTCCACCTGAACCCGCACGGCGAATTTTTGGGAGCCGTAGACCTGCACCTGGGCCACGCCGCTCACCATGGAAACGCGCTGGGCGACAAAGGTCTGGGCAAATTCATCCACTTCGTACAACGGCAGCACGGAAGAGCTGAGGGCCAGGAAGAGGATGGGCTGGTCCGCCGGATTGACCTTGCGGTACGAGGGCGGGGCGGGCATATCCGCGGGCAAATCGCGGCTGGCGAGGGAAATGGCGGATTGCACATCCTGCGCCGCGGCGTCAATGTCTCTATCCAGGCTGAACTGGAGCGTGATTTGGGACCGGCCCAACACGCTGGTGGAGTTCATGGAATCGAGGCCGGCGATGGTGGAAAACTGCCGCTCGAGGGGCGTGGCCACGGAGGAGGCCATCGTTTCGGGGCTTGCCCCGGGAAGATTCGCGGTCACGGAAATCGTGGGAAAGTCAACATTGGGGAGATCGCTCACCGGCAGGGCCTGATAGCCCAGAATCCCCGTCATGAGCACTGCGAGCATGACCAGCGTGGTCATGACGGGACGCCGTATGAACAGGTGGGAGGGATTCATGGCGTTGATTCTCCCGCCGCCTTTCCTCCCGGTTGAATTTCCGTGTTTTGCGCTCCGGGGCTGTCGGAAAGAAGGGAAACGGAGGCGCCCGGCTTCACGCGCACCTGTCCGTCTATAACCACTTTCTCCTCCGGCCGCAGCCCCTCGTTGATGACCGTCATGCCGTCCACGGACGCGCCGGTTTTCACCGCGCGCAACTCGGCCGTAAGATCAGGCGTGACCACATACACATACGTTCCGTTTTGCCCGGTTTGAATGGCCTGGCCCGGGACCACCAGCGCCTCTTCCAGCACCGCCACCTGTATCCGCACGTCCACAAATTGCCCCGGCCACAAACGGCCCTCCTTGTTTTCGTACTCGGCTTTCATGCGGATGGTGCCCGTGGCTTGATTCACCGTATTGTCAATAAAGCAGAGACGGCCCGAAACGGGGGCGGCCTCTTCGCCCGGCAACACCGCGTCCACGGCGGGCGCGCCGCCTTCCAGTTGTCCGCGCACCTCCGAAAGATGTTTCTCGGGCAGGGTGAAGGTCACGTAAATGGGCTCCGTTTGCGTGATGGTGACCATGGGCGCGGTGTCATTGGCCTTGACCAGATTGCCGGGATGGATTTGGAGGCTGCCGGTGCGCCCGCGGATCGGGGAGTGAATCGTGCAATATTCGAGGCGGAGTTGGGCGTCGTCCATGGCGGCTTCCGCGGCGCGAATGGCTTCCACGGCGGATTGTACCGCGGCCGCGTCCGCCGCCACGGCATCCCGAAATACCTGCGCCGCGGTTTTTGCCCGATCATATTCTTCCTGGGAAACCATTTTTTGAGGAAGGAGCGTTTCGCTGCGCTTGAGTTCCGTTTGGGCGTTGTCCGCCTGGGTTTGGTCTTTGGCGAGGGCGGCTTTGGCTTGCCCGGCCTGTGCTTTGGCTTTCGCGAGGTTGGCTTCGGCTTGTTTCATCGCGGCTTCGTAGGGGCGGGGATCAAGGCTGAAAAGAAGCTGGCCCTTTTCGACCACATCGCCTTCCTTGAAGTGAACGGTGCGCAGTTCGCCGCCCACTTGCGCACGGACGGCGATGGTGCTGTAGGCCTCGACGGTTCCAATGGTGCGCAAGGCCACGGGCACGGCGCGGCGCTCGGCGGCCGCAATGCGGACGGGTGCTTTTTCGGCGCCGGGGCGCTTTGCGCCGTTTTCCGGTTTGCCACAGCCGCACAAGACCGCCAGCGCGGCCAAAATTACAACACCATGTTTCATGGCAGGGTCTCCACATCCAGAAAGATGCCGCGGCGTTCCAGCAGCGTGCCTTCGGCGGCATACAGCGAGGTCAGCGCCTGGATGTATTTCACGCGCGCCGACACTTCGTCAATTTCGGCTTGAATAAAATCGCGCTGCACCAGCAGCAGGTCCAGATTGGTGGTTTTGCCCGCTTCGTTCCGCCCTTGGGCCACGCGCAATTGTTCCGTGCGGCTTTTAAGCGCCTCCTGGGCGGCGCCGATCCGTTGCCATTGTTTGTTCACCTCGACGGCGGCCCGGCGCACCTCGGCGGCCACGGCCAGTTGCAGCGAGGAGAAGGTTTGGCTGCCCTGGCGATCAAGCAGCATGGCGCGGCGGTGGCGGGCCTGTTCCGCGCGGCGGAGGATGGGCGTGCTGAATTCGATGCCAATCTGGTAGTTTTCAAAATTGGAATCATCCAGAAACCGGGAGGTGTCGCCGGACACGCGCCCGCGGCTGGTGCGCCCATAGGAGGCCACCAGATCGAGTTTGGGCAGGAGATCGTTATGGGTTTTGATCAGGTTAAGGCCCAGATTCTCGAGGTCAAGGCGGGCTTGGGCAAGATCGGGCCGGTATTGCTCGGCGAGGTTTTCACAGGCCTCGGGATCAACATCAATTTTGACGACCTCGGCGGGATCGCCCGGCGCGAAATTCAGGGCCCATTTTTGTTTCGCGTCCGGATTGAGCAGTTGGATAAGGGTGTAGGTTTGGGCTTGGATGGCGGCCTGGGCGTCGGACAGATCGGCCATGCGCGTGGCCTTTTCCGCCTGGGCCGCCATCAGGTCGCCTTCAATGGCTTTTCCCACCTTGAGAAACTCCTCATTGCGGCGGCGCTGTTCCTCGGCGAGCGTGACGGCAAACTGACGGATGGTGAGAATCTCCCGGGCCAGCACCAAGTTCCAGTAGGCCAGTTCGGTTTGGCGGACAATATCCAATACCGCCTCCTTAAAGGCGAACTGGCTTTGACGCGCCTGATTCTTGGCCTGGTTCACGGCAACGAGATTCACGGTGGTGCCGGCCCCGCGCAACAGGGCCTGATTGACGCCGAGCGTCCAGCTTCCCTGATGATCCTCGGTGGAATTGGTCTGCGTGGCGGACACCGCGCCGGTAAGGAAGATGGACGTGCCGGTGGGCAGATATTCGCGAAGGGTGGCGGAGCCCCGCGTGTCGTCCACCTCCACCACGGGGTATTGCTGGTAGTAGGCGATGCGGGAAACCTTGCGCAGTTGGTTGAGCAATTGCGTGGACAACGTGCCGCCCAGCGTGTCCGCGATGGCCGCGGAAGACGTGGGGTCCTCGGTGACCGTGCCGAGACGGCGGGTATCATGGCCCGTGGAGAACGTGGCCATCAGGGCGGGATCAAACACGGCCTGTGCTTCCGGCACATAGGTGCTTCCGATTTGGGGGCCCAGGCGCGCGGCCCGCAGCGCCCGGTTGTTCATCAAGGCGGTCAGCAAGGCGCCGTCACGCGTCAGCGTCACGGTTTGCGGTTCCGGGGACGTTTTATCCAGTTCGAGCGGCGCGGCCTGTTCCCGCAGCGGGGGGGCGGGTTCCAAGGTGACTTTCTCCGGCACGGGCAGGAGGCGCGTGTTGTGCATGGCGATCAATTTTGCGGGGGTAATGCACCCCCCATTCAGCAAGAGCAGGAGGGCGAGCGCCAGGCATGACGGAACCCCTCCGGAAAACCTCCCCGGTGCGGACATTCCGGAACCTGATGCGTCATTCTGTTGTATGCACTTTTTTTTCACCGTGTACCCCGGTGTCTGTGTAAACAGGTGGACTCGGCCTGCGCGTGCGTTACAAAAGGGGTTCAGAAATGAATCACCCATTGAAAGCCGGAGGTAGTGTATCCATTTCAGCGTCCCTGACGCGAATCGCCCCCCGGGCGGGTCAGAACGTTCCTAAGCATCGCTTTCAGGTCCTCCAGGCGGTAGGGTTTTTGGATAAAGCCCGCCAGCCCCTTTCCGGCGAAGCGCTGGGTGATTTCCTGTTCGTTATAGCCGCTGGACATAATGACGGGGACTTCCGGGCGAATCCGGCGCAATTCACGGAAGGTTTCCTCGCCGCTCATGTGCGGCATGGTCAGATCGAGAATCACACACACCACCTCCGCCGCATGCGCACGGAATACCTGGAGGGCCTGGGGGCCGTCTTCGGCGGTATACACCGAGAAGCCGAGGGTTTCGAGAAACTCCCGCCCCACTTCCCGGACACTGGATTCATCGTCCGCAATCAATACCGCGCCGGCGCCGCGCCATGATTCCCCGCCCGTTTCCGGTGCTTCCCCGACGGCCGGAGCGGGTTGGGAAATCGCCGGAAAAAGCACCTTGATGGCGCTTCCCCGGCCCGGTTCGCTGTACACTTTGATGGCGCCCTTGTGTCCGCGCACAATGCCGAGCACCGCCGCCATCCCCAGGCCGCGCCCGGTGAATTTCGTGGTGAAGAACGGATCGAAGATTTTTTCCCGCGTCGCCCCGTCCATGCCGCAGCCGGTATCCACGACTTCGAGGAAAACATACGCGCCCTCCGGCAGATTCTCAGCGATATAGGTGTTGTTGAGATAGGCCCGGTCGCACTGCATGCAGCCGGTGGAGACGGTAATCACACCGCGCTGTTCGCCAATCGCTTCGGAGGCGTTGACAATGAGATTGATGATGATCTGGCGGATTTGGGTGGCGTCGGCCTGAATGGCGGGGAGCCCGGGGCTGAATTGGAATTTAAGCGCGGCGTTCTTGGAAACGGACACCTCGAGGATGTGGCCCATTTCTTCAACCACTTCCGAGAGGCTCAAGGGTTGAACGATGAAACGGCCCTTGCCGGAATACGCGAGCATTTGCCGCGCCAAATCGGCGGCACGCTGGGCGGCCCGGACGACATTCTCGATGCTCTCGCGGACGGGGGAAACCGGCGATAACTTCAACAAGGCCAGATCGGCGTTTCCGAGAATGCCCACCAGCAGGTTGTTAAAATCGTGCGCAATGCCGCCCGCCAGAACGCCCAGGCTCTCCAGTTTTTGGGCCTGTTGCATCTTCAGTTCGAGGGCGCGCTTCTCCTGTTCGGCTTTCACCCGCTCCGAAAGGTCCCGGACATATTCAATTACGCCGGCAACCTTGCCGCCCGCCGGATCGAAACAGGGAAAACTGAACAGTTCAAGCCACCCCAGGGTTTCTCCCCCCGGTCCGGTCTTGGGCACCCGTTCACAGGCGGCGCTTTCCGTGGCGAGGGTCCGCAGCGTGGGGCACACTTCACACGCCTCCTTCCGCCCATGATAGGCCTCATGGCATTTCTTGCCCACCAGGGGCATGGCATGGGCGTACCACCGCTCCATGGCCGAATTGACCCGGAGGATGCGCAGTTCGTTGTCCAACACGCTGATGCCGTCCTGAATGCTGGCAAAAATGCCGGAGATAAACGCATTGTCCTTTTGGAGTTCTTCTTCCATGCGCTTGCGCTTGATGTTCTTCCACAGGCCGTCACCAGCGGGCCTAATTCGCGCACCACCACCACCACCATGACCGTGCCC
>CAYXPO010000164.1:8270-8850 GCA_964466925.1 uncultured Nitrospirales bacterium | reverse complement strand
TCCTGTTACGACTACCTTCGTGTCCATTGCGGTCCCTATAGAATCCAGCCCGTGGAGGGGTTCCACGGGCTGGAATGTGTTCTTCAGTATACTGTATGCGAAGCGTCCATGCCAAGCGGACGCGGACTATTTGCTCAGTTTGGATTCAATATATTTAATCGCGTCGCCCACGGTGTTGATCTCGTTGGCGTCGTCGTCAATCTCGATGTTGAATTCTTCCTCGAGCGCCATCAGCAGTTCTGTCTGATCCAGGGAATCCGCCCCCAGATCATCCACAAACCGCGCATCATCGGTTACTTCTTCCAATTTGCGGTCCAAGCGTTCCGCAATGATCTGCCGTATCTTTTCTTTTACATCGGTGTCTATAGCCATTCAGTTCACCTCCTTGCATAAAAAATAGGGGCAGCATGATACACTTCGCCCACTGCCCATTCGGTCCCTAGTATATACTTCACTGCAAGGCCACTTCAACCTTGCGGCCATCACGGCAAAATTCCCCGTAAAAAGGCCTTTTTTCACCCCCGCCCGTTGATCACCGCCACCGCCGGTGCAAACGGTATCAAGGCCGCGAACCACAGCG
>CAYXPO010000164.1:0-8260 GCA_964466925.1 uncultured Nitrospirales bacterium | reverse complement strand
TCGGAAATAAATCGCAGAATTGCGCCGATGGCAATTTCCATGCATGTTTCCTCAATGGGTTGTCCGGTACAAGATGACCGCGGCCGCCGCGGCGCCCGCCCCCAAAACAAGCCCCAGCAGACACAAGCCCCGCTCTTTCCCTGATGCCTCCCGCCGCATTACCCCCGCCGCCGCCCAGACAACCGTCCCCAGCGACACCGCCAGCACGATCAACAACAAGTAATTGCGCACTTCCAGGAACAATTCCGTCCGTGCCGCCGGCCAAAACACCAGCCAGGACGCCACCCCGCCCACCAGGCTGCTCAGCCAGACCGGCGTGTCTTTGCGCGCGCTTGCCGTCAATACCCGCCGGTTCAACGCTTCCTTCCGCTCCGCCGGTGTCTCCGCGGAAGCCGCCGGAACATACGCCGCCGTGGGGCGCTGATCCTCGTCCACGTCCGCCATTAACGCCGCGAAACTCAATACTTCCGGCGTGGATATTGGGGCCTCTCCGCCGCCCGGTTCCGGCGGCGGGGCCGCGGCGGCGGGGCGAAGCTGCTTTATAATGCAGGCGCGGCACAACAGGCCTGCGTCCGTACGCTGCAAATGCCCCTTGCAGGCCAACTGGCCGCATCGCGTGCACAATGCGCCGCAAACCTCGCACAATAGCGACTTGCATTCCGGGCAAAAGCCCACGGAGCTCCGCACATGGCACACGCTGCATTCCATTTGAAACTCCTCATGAGTGTTCCCGCGTAAATCGTAGCACAGCGGATGCGCGCGCGCAACGGCGGTTCATTTCCCACCGAGGCCGGTCAATGGATATGCGCGCACAGGCCCCCAGCGGTCATAAGGATAATAGATGAACCGGACCTTCCCCACGATCTTCTCCAGGGGATCGCACTCACGCCGTGTATGACTGTCGTCGCTGTTGTTGCGGTTGTCCCCAAGCAAAAACACCCGCTGCGGCGGCACCGTGACCGGTTCCGCGATTTCATACCGCATGGGTTCCAGGATATACGGTTCGGAGGCATACCCCCCGTTGAGAAACAACGCGCTGCCCTTGACCACGAGCGTGTCGCCCGGCAATCCCGCAATCCGCTTCACCAAATAGTCGCCCGAAACCGGGTCCAGGATGACAACAATGTCTCCCCGCCGGTAGGCGGCATGATTCAAGGTTACGATATAGTCGCCCCGCAGCAAAGTGGGTTCCATGGACGAGGACGGCACCAGGAAAAAGCGCATTTCCCGCCATGCAAGAAGATAGAGCAGCCCATACAAAAGAAACAACAGCGTTATCAGGCCCGCCTTGTGGCTGGTGAGAAACCGCCATAGCAGTGAACCCACCCGGCGGGAACGTTTCGGCGCTGGTGCATTGGAATTGCTCATGCCGCGCGGAGGCCACCCTTCATCCGGTGCTTTTCCCGGTTTTTTTCTTCAATTCACCGGATTCCACGCGTTCCAACAGCTGTTTCGCCGGTTCACTTTCCGGACGCAGTTTCAACGCCTCCCGCAGACAACGCACGGCGTTCTTCTCGTCACGCGCCTCCATCCAGACCCGCCCTTCATTCAGCCACGTGTAGAATACCGCCATCTCGTCCCCCGCCTGTTGGCGCGCCGCCGCCCAGGCCTTGGCCGCCCGCTTCCACGGAACCTTCACCTTAAACCGCTCCCCGGCGAAGAAATTCACTGCGTAATCCACCACCAACTCATAATCCTGCGGGGCCAGTTCCGCCGCCTTCCGTGAACACTTCATCGCATGCCGGTAAATTTTTTTCGGCTTCCAATCCCGTATCTCCTGCACCTGCGGCCAATGCACCAGATACACCTGCGCGATATTATACAAGTAGTCCGGATTTTTCGGTTCCAGGCGAAGCGCCTCCTCCAAATGCTTCAGGCCAAGGCGATAATCGCCATTGTGCACCATGTCCAGACCGAGATTATTGTGCGCATTGCTGCAGTTTGCGTCCAAGCTCAGCGCCGTGTTCCATTCCCGCAATGCGGCTTCCCGTTCCCCGGCCCAATCATACAGAAATTCCCCGTAATAATTGTGAAGGGGCGCGCTGCTTGTAAAGTGGCCCAATCCGAATTCATAGGCCTGCCGCACCAGCATCAGGTGTCCGCGCGCGGCGGCAAGAGGGGGGGGAGGGGGGGCTTCGGAGGAAGCCTTGGCCTGTTCCATGGCCTGGCGCGCCAGCGCCGTTTGCGCCTTGTCAAAATCACGGATCGCCTGTGTCAACGCCTTTTCATCGCCGGCCAGCGCCGGTAAATGCTGCAATTCCTGCGGCAATTCAGCCGCCCAGGCCCCGGCGGCCAGCCCTAAAACAACAATACTCCGCCATTTCCACATACGATTGCCTCCTGAAGTTGAGGAGATCATGGCCCGTTCACGGATTCGACCACAACGATTCCGGAAGGCGTCACCCGGTATTTTTTGGCGTCTTCTTCCAGATCATACCCGATAATGGTATGGTCCGGAAGCTGGACCCGTTTCTCGATGATGGCGCGGCGTATCCGCGAATGCCGGCCCACGCTTGCGTTTTCCATGATAATGGATTCTTCCACGTAGGAATAACTGTGGATGCGGACATCCAGCGAGAGCACCGAACGATTCACCATGCCCCCGCTGACAATGCACCCCGGGCTTACAATGGAGTCTGTTGCCACCCCGAAACGCTTGCCGATGTCCGCGAACACGAACTTGGCCGGCGGCGCCATCGGGAGATTCGTCCGCAACGGCCATTCGTTGTCATACAAGTTGAACTGCGGGTCGACCGACACCAAATCCATGTTCGCCTCCCAATAACTGTCAATCGTGCCCACGTCCCGCCAGTACTTCGTCGGCTTGCGGTTTTCATCCTCGAAGAAGTGCGCGTACACCCGGTGCGATTCCACCAGCCGCGGAATAATGTCTTTTCCGAAGTCATGCGAGGTCTTCGCCCGTTCCGAATCCTCCACCACCGTCCGCTTCAAGACCTCCACGTTGAACACGTAAATCCCCATGGACACCAGGGCCAGGCCGGGATTATTCGGCAGCGGCTTGGGGTTGGCCGGCTTCTCCTCGAATCCGATGATCCGGTTTTCCGCATCCACCTCCAACACCCCGAACCGGCTCGCTTCGTCAAGCGGGGCTTCAATCGCCGCGATCGTCAGGTCCGCCCCCGTCTGCCGGTGAAACCGGACCATCTTCTGGTAATCCATCTTGTAGATGTGATCCCCCGAAAGAATCAGCACAAGCTCCGGATCTTCTTGCGCAATCGAATACAGATTCTGGTATATCGCATCCGCCGTCCCCAGATACCAACTGTCATTCACCCGCAACTGCGGCGGGATGATGTCAATAAATTCCCCCAGTTCGTGATGCATGATGTTCCACGCCGAACGGATGTGGCGGGCCAGCGAATTCGACTTGTACTGCACCAGCATCTGGACGCGGCGGCAGTGCGAATTGATGCAATTCGACAACGTAAAATCAATGATCCGGTACATCCCCCCGAAGGGCACCGCCGGTTTGGCCCGGTTCCGGGTCAACGGATGCAGGCGTTCGCCCGCCCCTCCGGCCAGCACCACGGTCAGCACTTTCTTCATACGGCACGTCTCCCTTTCCACGGAAATCACCTGTCCGCAGGGGCGATGGTCCGCTTCCGCTGTTTCACCGGGCCACGCCCGTCGGGTATTATACCATCTGGTGTGTCAAATCATAAAAACGTTTCCGTCACGCCCCTGCGTTACTCCCCGCCGCGCGCAAGTCACGCGAAAGAAACGCCCCCATCCCATCAGGAGGGGGCGGAGCCTTCGGCCTGGTGTTGACCGGGTCAACCCTGGATGTTCACCAGCGACGCGCCATGCGGATTGAGGCTGGGGTCCGGACGCGCGTGCCCCTCGCGCGCCAGCGAATCAAACAATTCCTGCCACATGTCCCGCACCTGCGTCATCAACACAATGCATTCATTGATGGGGACGGTGCTTTTCTTGATGTTCGCCACCACCAGTAAATGCTGCAAATACTCGTAAATGCGGTCGAGGTTCCCCGCGATTTCCCCCACGTTGATGTTGAGCGAGCCCCGGAGCTCCGCCAATATGTCCTGCGCCCGGATCAAATTGTTGTGCACATTTTCCATCGCGCCCCGTTCCATTTGGCGTTTCGCTTCTTCCGCGCGTTTGATCGCCCCGTTGAACAGCATGACGATGAGTTTGCCCTGCGAGGCGGTTTCCACGTTCACTTGGGTATAGGCGCTCACTTTTACCGCGGAAGCTGACATACACTGTTCTCCTTTGCGTGCCGGTTAGTATAGCGAATAGCTGCTGGAAAGTCCCGACAGGGCGCTGCTTTGACTTTTCATCGAAGACATCATCGTTTCCATTGCCGCGAACTGCTTCTTCAACCGCAATTCATATTGGCTGACCCGCTCTTCAATAAGATCGATCTGATCGTTCAACGATTGTATCTGGGTGGCGAGGGTGCCGCCCGACTTGGCGCGCTCGTTCAAAAAGCCCGTCGCCTTCGTCGCCTCGTCCAGGTAATCGAACATCAAATCCGCCACCCCCGTCCTGCCGCTGTTCGTGAGCAGCGCGCTGACGTTCGCCCGGTTTTTCCGCAAGGCCTCCCGCAATTTGTCCTCATTTAGTTCGAGTTTCGGCACCGCCGAGGGATCAAAATCATCCCCCGTACTGATCCCGATGTTCAGCAGGCTGTCATAGTCGCCGAAAATCCCTTTCACCTGCGTAAACACGTTTTGCATCAGGAAGCTCTCGATACCCTTGACGCCGCTGTCGCCCTTCAGCGCGCCTTCATCGCCCGTCAGTTCCCGGATTTTGCTGATCGAATTGTTGAACTCTTCGATGAAACTTTTGACGCCTTTCACGATGGCGTCGTCATCCGACGAAACGGTCACCGTGCTCGTTCCCGTGCTCAACAGGTTCAGCGTAACCCCCGTGATCGCGTCGGACACCTCGTTCGTGTTCCGGGTCTGCACCACCCCGCCATTCACCGTGAACTGTGCGTCCGTCCCCGCCGTCTGCGTGGCAGAACTCATGTTGGTGATGGTGAGGAAATTGCTTGTGTCGCCCGCGGCCCCCAGCGCGATGGTGCGGCTGCCCAAGGTCTTCGACAGCATCACGACGCTGTCGGTCGAGGAATCGTAGCTCGCCGTCACCCCCGCATCCGACGTGTTGATCCGTTCAACAACATCCATCAGCGTGTCCGTGGAGGCGTCCACGCTGATTTTAATCCCGTTAATCGTGAACACCCCGGAGGTGGCCGTTCCCGAGGCGAAATTTTCCGTGTTCAACACGCCATAGCCGTCAATCGCGCCGAGATGCACGGTGCTCATTACCGTCGTGGAACCCGTAGGTCCCGTGTATTGGGTGGCCCCCGTCATTGAAATCGCGCTCAGCAAATTGCTCGTGTCGTCGCTCGACCCGAAATTAATCACATTCGTGTTGCCCGCCGCCGTATTCGTGAATACCACTTTGTCCGTTGCCGCGTCATACGATGCCGTCACCCCCGCCGCGCTCGCATTGATGTTCGCCAACACGCTGTTCAATGTGTCCGTCGCGGGGTTCACCGAGAACGTGACGCCATTGATGGTGAATGTGCCCGATTCCACAGGGGTGCGGAGGCCGCTGGAATTCAGTGTGGCGTTCGGATTGATGCTGCCCCCCATGATGCTGCCGCTCTTCGCCACGGTCGCGCTCGCCAACTGCGTCACATTGATCACAAACGACCCCACCACCGGGCTCGAGGACGAAATGCTCGACGTCAGCACCGTGTCTTCGCTGGTTGACGATTTATAGGCATTGAATACGTTATTCAAGCGAAAATCTTGAATGCGGTTGCGCAGCGTGAACAACTGTGTCCGCAATTCCTTGATTGAACTCTGCTGGTCTTGCAGTTTGGTTATGCGTTTTTGAAGACGGGTTTTGGGTTCGCTTTTCAAACTTACAAGTTGTTTGATGATGGTCGCTGTATCCATGCCGGAAATCAGCCCGCCCGCGCTCCAGCCACTTGACATATCCGCATCTCCTTATCCGTTGCCCAGCCAGACGACCCGGCAAGGTATCACGCTCTTCTTTTATCGGCACGCCCTCTTCAAACCTTTAGTCATGCTCTGTTTTTCTGGCTTTTCGTGCGGAAACTCTTGATTTCATTTCTCTTTTACTCTATTTTAACGCAATTTTATCATTTCCGCCAGCCCAAATCCTGTTCTTTCCTTTATTCCCCGTCCACCCCGTCCACCTCGTCCACACGGTCCATTCTCTTTACCCCACTTTCCATGGAAACCCGCCATGACTTTCGCGGGTCCACTTCGCTACAATAGCTCCTTGACCTAAACCCAACAAAGGAATACCCTCGGAATGAACACCAACGCCGCCTCCGGTGTGCCCTGGATCACCACCACCGCCGGTGATCGCGAACGCGAATCAAAATCACGCCGCTATAACCTCCTCGAAGCCCTTGGGATTATGACCTTTATCCTGGTCCTCCTGTGGCCCGTCGCCTATCTGTTCGGTGTTCTCGGGAAAAACGATTCCGTCAACACCTTCGCCAACATACTCATCTTCATGGGCGCCTTTTACCTGCTTTTCATTTCCCCTTTTATCCATAAAGACACCCTCAATTCCTGGGGCCTCGGAAGCCCGTGGACCCTCTGGAGCATGCTCCGCCAAGGTTCGCCCCGGCAACGCGGCATACTGATAATCGTTATCAGTACCCTCTTCGTCGCCCTGAACTTCGCCTGCTTCTCCCAATGGCGTGAAGTCGAGGGATTCTTCAAATTCAACAAACTCGCCGCCTTTTTCGGTTTCCCCAACGCCCATATCGAACAATTCAACACCAGTTTCCCGGGGGTGTTCTTTGTGTTTATTTTCGGGGCATTGCTCTCCTTCCTAATCATTACCTTCGGCATCCGCTACGACAACTTCGGCTCCGCCTTCAAAACCGCCATGACCGTGGCGCTGCCGCTGCTCGCCGTGACCTTTCTCGCCGCCTTCCTCCACCGCGGCATGGGGGCCTTCAAGAACTTTAGTCTCGGCATGTGGGCGCTCGGCGTGCTCGGCTACGTGTTCTGGGGATTCGTCCAGCAACTCCTCTTCAGTTCCTACTTCGGAACACGTTTCCGCAAAGCCTTCGCCCCCTCCAAGAATCCCCACAACACCCTGCCCCCCGCCGGACGCCTCAAAATGGCCCTCACCTTCGGAGCCGCCTTCTCCGCCGTTTCCGTCACACTGGTCTTTCTTGGCGTGAGCTACCTCTACGGCGCGTCCAGCCTGTCCTTCACCATCCTCGCCTGGCTCGCCATCTTCACCTTTCCCATGGGCCTTGCCTACGGTTACTTCTACAGCCTCGACAAAAAACGCCTCCTCGTTGCCACCCTCTGCGCCACCTGCTTCGGACTCATCCATATAGACTCCTACGGACTTGTCGCCGTCACTTGGGGACTCGGCATCATCCTCGTCTACGTATTCATGGAAGAAAAAAACCGCAACCTCGTCGCCCTCGGATTCATCCACGGACTCCTCGGAAGCTCCTTCGGGCAACTCTTCTCCCATAGCGACTCCGGCGTCCTTGAAGTAGACTACAGCGTCGGCCCCTGGAACGTCGAAAACCCCGCCATTACCGGCCTTATCTTTCCCATGCTCTGCATCACAGCCTATATCGCCCTTATGATCTGGGCTTTCCGGCACCTCGAAAACACAAACGAATAACGTGGCTTGGGCATCCCTGCCCAAGCGTTTTAATATCTTCTATCGTTTTCTTTTCGTGTGGTTCGTCCTTTTCGTGGTAAAAAATCCGCATATCTCTACCACGAAAAACACGAAATGAACGAAAATGGAATTCCTTTTGCGCTGCTCTGAAAATTTGTTGGCATCAAGGCTGTTTTCATGGTTTAACGTAGGGCGGGTTTCATACCCGCCATCATACCTCCCCAGTTGCTGGCGGGAATAAATCACGCCCTACCGATCAAAAAAACTCTTCGCCATCATGGTTATTTTTATGGTTTCTGGGGGAATCGAAGATTCATGGTAACTCGTTCCAAAGTTTTACTTTGGAACGCACTTTTAAGCAAAGTTGCACTTTGTCGCTATACCATCGAATCAAACACCATCCCATCTCCGTGCCCTCCGGGCCTCCGTGTGAGCATTTATCTCACACCGGGCCACCAAGTCCACAGAGAATGACTCCCGCCGGTACCTCTTCCTGTTGCGCTCGTTCCCAAATTACATTTGGGAACGCACGTGTAATCAAAGTTGCACTGTGTCGCCTTACCATCGAATCAAA
>CAYXPO010000163.1:0-8850 GCA_964466925.1 uncultured Nitrospirales bacterium | reverse complement strand
CGGGACGATGCCGCGCTGCGGGGCGTGTGCGGCGTTCCGGAGAATGAACGCGGCGCGTATTTTGATCAACTGCGCAAAAAATACCCCCGGCGGCGGGAGTTCTTTAACACACGCATACGTTTGACACATGCCGATGACCGCTTGGAACAACGCCTCAGAGGCATAGGATTTACCCTGGGATAGACCATCATGGCATATCGAAAAATCGCAGAAAAAGATTATCTGTCCGATCAGGAACTGTACGAGGCCGTGTTGTCGGCCTGCATGCAAATGCCGGTGGATGGCAAACGCGTGCTGTTCATCATTCCCGACCAGACCCGCAGCATGCCCATGCCCTTGATGTTTCGCGCGTTGTATGACGCGGTGCATCCTCGCGCCTCCGCCATGGACTACCTCATCGCGCTGGGCACCCACCCCCCCAAGACCGACGCCATGATCCGCTCCTTGCTGGGCATCACCGAAGAAGAACGCAAAGGGAAATACGGGGCCATCGGTATTTACAACCATGCGTGGCAGGACCCGGAAGAACTCGCCTCCATCGGCACGATTTCCGAGGAGGAGATTGCCCGCATCTCCGGCGGGAGGATGCGGCAATCGGTGAATGTGACCATCAACAAACGCGTCCTTCAATACGACTTGGTGTGCATCGCCGGGCCGGTCTTTCCCCACGAAGTCGTCGGGTTCAGCGGAGGCAACAAATATTTCTTCCCGGGCGTGTCCGGCGCGGAAATTCTGAACCTGTTTCATTGGCTGGGAGCGTTGATCACCAACTTTGTCATCAACGGAACCAAGAATACGCCGGTGCGCGAAGTGGTGGACAAGGCGGCGTCCCTGATCCCGGTTGAGAAATGGTGCTTCTGCCTGACGGTCGTGGGCAAGAAGACGAAAGCGGTCTTCTTCGGTTCGCCGGAAGAAGCCTGGAGCGAGGCCGCCGACCTCTCCGCGCAAACCCATATCCTCTACAAGGACAAACCCTTCAAAAGCATACTGGCCATGGCCCCGCCGATGTATGACGAACTATGGACCGCCGGAAAATGCATGTACAAGCTGGAACCCGTAGTGGCCGATGGCGGTGAATTAATCATCTTTGGCGAACATGTAAAAGAAGTCAGCATCACACACGGCCATCTGATCAACAAAATCGGATACCACATCCGCGATTATTTCACCATGCAAATGGACCGGTTCCGGGACATCCCAGGCGGCATTCTGGCACATTCCACCCATGTGCGCGGCGGTGGAACCTTTGAAAACGGCGTCGAGCGCCCGCGTGTCCAGGTTACCCTGGCCACGGGCATCCCCGAAGCAGTATGCCGGGCGATTAACCTGGGATACCGCGATCCGAAACAAATCAACCCGGACGACTGGAAAGACCGCGAAGCGGAAGGCTATCTGTTGGTCCCCAATGCCGGGGAAATCCTGTACCGGCTCAAAGAGTGAATGCTCCATGCCTCGATTGTTCCCCATCCTGGTAATCGCGGCGGTTTTGGGCGGATGCTATGAAGAGCACAAACCGCCCAAGGAAACCTATGTTCCCAAACTCCATGCCCAAGAGTTGAATAACCGGGCGATGATCGCCTTGCGCAGCGAAAAGTATGACGAAGCGTTGACACTGATCAGTCAAGCGGTGGAA
This sequence comes from uncultured Nitrospirales bacterium, assembly GCA_964466925.1. Classification (GTDB taxonomy): domain Bacteria; phylum Hydrogenedentota; class Hydrogenedentia; order Hydrogenedentales; family CAILVY01; genus CAILVY01. The sequence continues at coordinate 7,217 of CAYXPO010000163.1, read as the reverse complement.
GAAGACCCCCGGTTCTATCAGGCACAGATTAACAAGGCGAATATCCTGGGGAAAACGGGAAAATTCGAGGAGGCGGTGTCCGTCTTAACGCAGGCAATTACCGTGAAACCGGATTTTTCCCAGGCCTATTTGTTCCAGGGCGTGTATTTGGAAAAGACCGGCAAGAAAGAGGAGGCGCACGCCTCGTATGCCAAAGCCGCCGAACTCTTTTCCCGCGATATGACCGATACCCCCCTGCCTGAAACGGCGTTGTGCAAGGCCATCGCGGTCTATCTGGGCACGGGAAAAGTCGGGGGGTTAACCGCCATGAATGATATAATCGCGCGCTATCCGGATTACATCCCCGCGCGTTTTCTAAAGGAAAAAATATTGAAAGGCGACCGCGCCTATTTCATGTGGTGGCTCGCCGAACAGGACACCCCGCCCGTGTCGGAAAAAAAGGAGTAATCAGATGCCGAAGAATGTCATTGTCGCGCAATCCGGCGGACCCAGCCCGGTGATCAACAGTTCCCTGCGCGGAGTCATTGAAACCTGCAAACTGTTCCCCGAGACTTTTGGAACCATTTATGCCGGCTGGCATGGCATTGAAGGCGTGCTCAAAGAGGAACTGCTCGACCTGTCCGCGCAGGACGAGGAAGAAGTGGCTTTATTGCGCTACACCCCCGCCGCGGGTTCCATCGGCACCTGCCGGTATAAGCTGAAGAAAAACCAGGCCGAAGATTTCACCCGCGTCATTGACGTGATGAAAGCCCACGATATCGGGTATTTCTTCTATAACGGCGGCAATGATTCCATGGACACGGCGCACAAGGTGAGCCTCCTGGCACATGAACAAGGGTTGGATTTGGTGGCGGTGGGTGTTCCCAAAACCATTGACAACGACGTGGGTGATTCCGAATTCAAACTGATTGACCACACCCCCGGCTTTGGGAGTGTGGCGCGGTATTGGATGGGAATCGTGCAAAATGCCAATGAAGAGAACGCAGGTTCCTGCCCCGCCGACCCGGTACTGGTGCTGCAGGCCATGGGGCGCAAAATCGGATTTATTCCGGCGGCGGCGCGATTAGCCGACCCCAAGCGCGGGATGCCGCTTCAAATTTACCTGGCGGAAGCTGAAATTTCCGCGGAAGAGATGTGTGACAATGTAAACGATCAACTGAAGCGCGACGGCCGGTGCATTATTGTGGTCAGCGAAGGATTCGACTTGGGCGATCTCGGTTTTACCAAGGACAATTTCGGCCATGCGCAGTACAGCGCCTCGAAAACCACCGTGGCGCAACAGGTGGTGAACATGCTGAACGAACGCGGCCTGCCCGTGCCCGGCAGCGCACGGGGCCAGGTGTCCGGAACCGATCAACGCGATACCTGCCTCTATGCCTCGATTGTGGACTTGGATGAAGCCTACCGGGTTGGACAAAAGGCCGCCCTAATCGCGCAAAGCGGGGAAAACGGCTGGATGGCCACCCTGCTCCGCGATCCCGGCCCCATCTATTCCGTCCGCTACGACAAAGTCCCCCTCGAAAAAGTGGCCAACTCCGAACGCACCTTCCCGAAAGAATGGATTGCCGCCAATAAAATTGATGTGACCGATGATTTTGTCCGGTATGCGAAGCCGCTCATCGGCGAAGACTGGGCCAGCGTTCCGGTTATCCAAGGCCGGCAGCGCTTCACCCGGTTCAAACCCATTTTTGCGGAAAAGAAACTGCCGGCGTATACTTTACAGACGTTGCGGAAATAAGCGTTGCTGCATAAGGTTTCATCTGTGAAATTCGAATGGCACAAAAGCAAGGCGGCACAAAACTACACAAAACATGGAGTTTCTTTCACCGAGGCGTCTACGGTTTTTGGTGATCCCTTGGCCTCCACTTTTCCGGATCCCGATCATTCCGGTAACGAACAACGTTATGTTACAATTGGTCAGTCCAGCTTGGACAGGGTTTTGATTGTATCGCATACAGAACGTTTTGACCGAACGCGTATAATAAGTGCACGAAAAGCCACCCGGCATGAGAAAGCGGCTTATGAAGAGTAAACAAATTGTTAAAAAAACTGACGATATGCGTCCCGAATACGAGACCAGTTTAATTCGGGGCGGCGTGAGGGGAAAATACCTGAAACACTACCGTGAAGGAACGAACGTAGTATTGTTGGCACCGGATGTTGCGGAGGTCTTTACCACCGAAAAAGCTGTTAACGACGCGTTGCGCGCATATATGCGGACAAAAAATATCCCCAATCCTCCTTCCATCTAGGATAATGCCCTTTGGCATTTTTACACATAACCTCTCTGTACAACTGTTTTTAACCTTCCAACAAGGAGCATATGACACAGTATGGCAAAAATGGACATCGGTCTGATTGGTTTGGCGGTGATGGGCGAAAACCTCGTCCTGAACATGGAGAGCAAGGGATTCAGTGTGGCGGTGTTCAACCGCACGGTATCCAAAGTGGATGATTTCATCAACGGCCGCGGCCAAGGGAAGAATTTCCATGGATGCCACAGTATTGAAGAACTGTGCGCAAGCCTGAAAGCGCCCCGGAAGGTCATGCTGTTGGTGAAAGCCGGCAAAGCCGTGGATGATTTCATTGACTTGCTCATCCCCCATCTTGACCCCGGCGACATCATTATTGACGGCGGAAACTCGCATTTCCCGGACACCATCCGCCGCACGAAGTATGTGGAAAGCAAAGGGTTGTTATTCATAGGCACCGGCGTCTCCGGCGGTGAAGAAGGGGCGTTGCGGGGACCCTCGATGATGCCGGGCGGTTCGCCTGCCGCCTGGCCGCACGTCAAGGACATTTTCCAGGCCGTCTGCGCCAAGACCAGCCAGGGCGAACCCTGCTGCGATTGGGTGGGCGAGAACGGCGCGGGGCACTTCGTAAAAATGGTGCATAACGGCATCGAATACGGCGATATGCAAATGATATGCGAAACCTATCACCTGATGAAAACGGGGATAGGCCTCAGCAATGAAGAAATGCATGAAGTCTTCACGGAATGGAACAAGGGTGAACTGGACTCTTATCTGATCGAAATCACCCGGGATATCCTGGGCTATAAAAATGAAGAAGGCCAGCCGGTGGTTGATTTGATTCTCGACACCGCCGGTCAAAAAGGCACGGGAAAATGGACGGCCATCGCCGCCCTGGACCACGGCCAGCCGCTCACCCTGATCGGGGAAGCGGTCTTCGCACGCTGCCTCTCCGCCATAAAAGACGAACGCGTCGCCGCATCCAAGGTGCTGAAGGGCGCCACATCCCCCTTCACCGGCGATAAAAAAGCCTTTGTCAACGACCTGCGCCAGGCACTCTACGCCTCGAAAATCGTCAGTTACGCCCAAGGGTACCAATTGATGCGCGCGGCCGCGGCGGAATACGGCTGGAACCTGAACTACGGCGGCATCGCGCTTATGTGGCGCGGCGGATGCATCATCCGCTCCGTATTTTTGGGAAAAATCAAAGAGGCGTTTGATCGTGACCCGAAACTGGTCAATCTGTTGCTGGACCCCTTTTTCGCCGAAGCCGTCAACAACGCCCAAGCCGCCTGGCGGCGCGTGATCACCACCGCGGTGACCCTGGGCATCCCCATGCCCGCCATGAGCACCGCGCTCGCCTATTTCGACGGCTACCGCAGCGCGTGGCTGCCCGCCAATCTGCTGCAAGCCCAGCGCGACTATTTCGGCGCGCATACCTACGAGCGCGTGGACAAGCCGCGCGGCGAGTTCTTCCACACCAACTGGACCGGACGCGGCGGCGCGACCGCGGCCTCCACCTACGTTGTTTAGCCAGAGAATTTATCCGGAGGAATCCTGTCCAGCGGGCGGGTTTCCCCGGATATCAACAATTAAGGATGCCCTGACGCCCATGCCCAAGATTTTTGTTACCCGAATGCTTCCGGAAAGCGGTCTGGATAGGTTGCGCCGTGCCGCCGGTCCGGAAAACGTCATCGTAGCCCCGCAGGACGGCGTCATCCCACGGGAAGCGCTTCTGGAGGGGGTTCGCGGCATGGACGCGTTGCTTTGCATCCTAACGGACACCATTGACGAGGAACTCATGGAGGCCGCGGGCCCCCGGCTGAAAATCATCGCCAACTATGCCGTGGGATATAATAACATTGATGTGGCCGCGGCCACGAAACGGAGAATTCCCGTGACCAATACACCGGGTGTGTTGACGGAAACCACGGCGGACCTGGCGTGGGCGTTGCTCATGGCGGCCGCCCGGCGGCTGGGTGAATCCGAACGCCTCCTGCGCGCGGGAAAATGGGCCGGCTGGGGGCCCATGCTCTTCCTCGGAGTGGATATCCACGGCAAGACTCTCGGCATTTACGGCATGGGCCGCATCGGCCAGGCTATGGCGCGTCGCGCCATAGGATTCGACATGCGGGTCATTTATTATGATCAACAACCCCTCGCGCCCGAATTGGAAAAACAACTTCATGCGGCGTTTGTGGATAAAGCCACCTTGCTCGCGGAATCGGATTTTATCAGCCTCCATTGCCCTCTCACCTCCGCAACCCGCCACGCCTTTGGTGAAGCTGAATTCAAGGCCATGAAGTCTTCCGCCGTCCTGGTCAATTCCGCGCGCGGCCCCATCATTGACGAAAAAGCCCTCGCACAGGCATTGCGGACGGGGGAGATTTTTGCCGCGGGGCTGGATGTGTTTGAAGACGAACCGGCGGTTCATCCGGAGTTGCTGGCATGCCCAAACGCCGTGCTTATCCCCCATTTGGGCAGCGCCTCGCGCGAAACCCGCGCGCGCATGGCGGAAATCGCCGCCGCCAACATTATCGCGCGCCTGGACGGGCAAACGCCCCCCAATTGCATCAACCCGGAATCCCTATAAACACGCCTCCGCGAAAAACACCCGGTGTGTTTCCGCGGAGGCCAAATTCACATGTGCCGGACGATGCGCGTCACGCGGACGGAACAAAAAACGACACAATCATTGCCACAATGTTCAATACGGCAATCACAAGCTGAATAATCGCGCTGACGGACATTTTATTTCTCCTCTTTCTTCATGTTTGATGGTTTACACCCATGTTTTCATACACGCAGATCAACATTTTGTTGCATCTCTTGAAACGCTAACCAAACGCACACCCGCCGCCTCATCCCTTGCGCGGGTTCTAAAAAACAATTGCGGACGGACCCTTTATAGCCAAAACGCCATCGAAGCCACGAACAGGCTCGCAATGGTGAGAAGCACACGAACAATAATTTCCACCGTTGTCATTTTCGGCACCCTTTCGTACGCAAGCTTCCGCTTGTTATCCCGTTACGTTCCCAAGCGCGGTTATTCCGCCAACCAAATTACAAGGTTGAAAATAACCGCCGCCAATACCGCAAAAATCTGGACCCAGATGTCCATGCGAAACACCCTTCCGTGCTTAGACCGCGCCCACACGCGGCACATTGCCGCCACACGGCCACACCCACAGAATATCAATTCTTTCGACGCCTGTCAAGAAAAAGTAAATAAATATCCCCCGGAAGCGCGTCATGCAGACCGGGTGTTGGGAGTACGGACTTTCATGGACAAGTACTCGGTCCGCCGTTTTCCGTTACCGCCAGTATTTTTCAATCTTTTTGATAATGAAAAACGTCGAAATTCCAATGCCCATCATAATGGAAAAAAACAAGGGATATGCGATCATCCAGTTGTCGGCCCCCGCGATCATGGAAAACTCCGACATCCCTCCCATGCCGGCAAAGAAACTGGGAATAGCTATGGCAATCACGATGGCGTTCAGATTCTTCATCATCACGTTGAGGTTATTGCTCACCAACGAGGCGCGCGCGTCCATCAGGCTGGAAATGACGTTGGTGTAAATTTCAGCCAGCCGGTAGCACTGATCATTTTCCACGCTGATATCGTCCAGAAACTCCAGCTCCGTGGTGGTAAATCCGATTTTTGCGGCGAAATTCTTCAGCTTTCCGACGTTATATCCATTGGAATGGATCGCGTTCAGATAATACACCAGGCTTTTTTCCAGCATGAACATGTTGATCAAGTGGCGGTTTTCCATCGAGGTGTTGATCTTCTGCTCCAACTCGTCCGACACCATCTGAATCACCTTCAAGTGTTCCAAAAAGTGAAAAATGGAGTTGTAAATCAGCCGGAGCATGACATCCGCCAGGCTGGCCACGTTCTGGAACACCTTCCCCGAGAAAAACAGGCCGTCTTCCGCCACCACCACAATCAGTTTGTCCTTATACAGGAACAGGCCGCTCGAGGCGACCCGGAACAAAAACTGCTCCCCCCCGGAATAATTCCGGGGCCGCTTCAAAATGATGGCCATATGCTCCGGTTCAAATTCGACACGGGACAGTTCATCGGGGTCCATCGCGGATTGCAGCGTATGCTCGTCCACCTTGAGCGTATCCACCAGATAGCGCCGTTCTTCCGGGTCCGGATTTACATACAAGAAAATCGGCGCCCCGGCCTGCTCGCTTTCGGCCACCTTGCCTGCAATTATGTCGTAACGTTTAAGCATGGGTAATCATCCAGGTGAGTCATGTTCGGGCCGTATCATAGCCTATCCGTCACCGAGTTTACCACATAATTTTCCACTTGTGTTAAAGTCATCAACAAAGGGCGTCAGTAATCTTTTGGGGGCATTCACGCCTGAAGCACTGGGGCGTGCGCTCGCCCCGCTCCGGCGGGAATTGACGCCGCTGCCCATAATCTTGGCGGGATACAACCCGCCCGTACATCAAGATCACCGGCGAATCAGTGTTCGCAGCCATCCCCATGGATGGAACCGCTTCCAGAGGGGCGCTGGTTTCGTCACAATTTCCGTGGGAAGTTCATGATTGGGAATAGACTCTGGCGGCTGAGATTCACTCCGGTTGTACAGTTCCAACAAGGCCGCGTGAAATTCACCGGCGGTGGCAAAGCGCTCGTCCGGGTTGGCCGCCATCGCCTTATTGGCAAACGCATCACACCCCGGCGGCAATTCGGGCCGCAACTCGGCCATCGAGTGCTTCCCGTCCGGAAGCTGCCCCGTGAGCATCTCAAAAAACATCACCCCCAGGGGATAAATATCCGCACGGTGGTCCACCCCGGCCGCATTGATGCGCTGCTCCGGCGCGTTGTACTGTATCTTCCCCATGTTGACACCGACCATGGTAAGGCCCTGGAAGGCGTCATTAAGCTTCGCCAAGCCAAAATCCAACAGCCGCACCGTGCCACGCTTTGAAAAGAGCGACAGG
>CAYXPO010000162.1:5857-8952 GCA_964466925.1 uncultured Nitrospirales bacterium | reverse complement strand
TCATATAACGGATGGTTTCCTCAATGCTCCAGCGCTTCAGATAGGAGCGCACCATACGCCACAGGCACTTGAAACTGTCGCGGAGCGGCTCGGTGGTCAACAGCATCAAGGGTTCGTCGCCAAACCCGTGAACCACTAGTAAATATAAGGGCTCCGAACGTTCCGGGAGGCAGACGCGGCGAAACCCAAAACGCAACTCGTAGACCCGCTCTTTCCCTTCCTCAATCCGTATAACGCTCTTCCGGTAGGGGCAACGGCATCCTTGCGCCACCTGGTGGGCCAACAGCGTTTTTCCGTTGAACACCAGATTGCGGGTGCCCACCAGCCGGACAAGAAACCGCGCCTTGCGATCCAATAACGGGCCAAAGAGGTTAATCCGGTCCCCGCCGCGATCCATCACCCAAAGCCCCCGCCGTCCCACATGGCCCATTACGGCATCCACCGCCCGCAAAATCTCCTCATTCTCGCTCACAAAGTCCGGTGCCTGGGCCGACCACAACCGTTGATACAACGGCACCATCTGACTGGAATCCAAACGGGTTCCGATAACATGCACCGTCCAGTATCCCAGCGAAAAATCGTGCGCGCTCCCGTCGCGCACCGTCGCCAAATACTCCATCTTTTTCGCATACTTTTTGGTCACATCGCTGGGGTCGAGAATCAACAAGGTATCCTCCGCCACATGCCGCGCCGCCAAGCGCAGAACATTGTCCTGCAAAACATCCTCCAGTTCGGGGCGCTGTAAATTGCGCGAAAGACGCTCTTCGGTTTTAATAAGGGGTATCGTCTCTTCCAACGTACGGCCCACCTCCGTCAGAAGAACAGACTCGGACGCCTGGATGCCATACACCATCTCCGATACAAAGCGTCCGGCCACTTTACACAGGCCCTGGGAAAGATTCCCCGAAAATCGGCCTATGCGCTTGCGTAATTTACCCGCCACTTTGGTATTATGCATCGCTGGGTCTCCTTGTTGTGATTGGGGTTATGTGTTTTGTTCACCCATATCCTGACGCAACAAGGAGGCTCCTGTAAACCTGAAAAGATTCCCCAAAATTTCTCCCCTGACACTTTCGCCTATATACAAATCATAGACCCACCTGTACTTACAGAAAATACCGGGCCGTTTTTGGGGAATGTCCTGGGTGATGATCGGGGTGTCGCTGGGCAAGAGTCATTACACCTGCAAGGGGATTCGGGAGCATGGGGAGTTTAGCCTTTCGATTCCGTCACAGGACCAGATGCGGTCGGTGGATTATGCCGGGCTGGTCAGCGGGAACAAGGCGGACAAATCGGACGTATTCGAAGCGTTTTATGGGGAATTGAAGCATGCACCAATGGCGAAGGCGTGTCCGTTGACCATGGAATGCCGGGTGACGGAAGTGGTCTCCTTGAAGGTGGATGATTTTTTCATTGGTGAACTGGCGGGGGTGTATTGCAGTGACGATTGCCTTACGAATGGTGAAATGGATATGGCGAAGGCGCGTCCGTTCGTATTCACCATGCCGGACAAGGGGTATTGGTCGTTGGGCGGGAAAATTGGGTCGGGCTGGGAATCCGGAAAAGGATACCGTTAGGGCATCTTTTTAACAGCCTCGTGCAAACGATTCAGCACGTACACGGATTCGCGATGGATAAGCGGGGCGATTTCGGGGCCGCAGGAGTTTTCTTCGCCGTATTGCCCATCGGGTTCAAAGGCATGCGGCGGTTTGGCGTCCCATTGGCTCTTGGGGATGATATACCCGATTTCGTCGTTGGCGAGTCCGAAGACCATGCGCATTTTCCCCTCCATGACCTCCGTGCGCAAGGGCGGCACTTCCACCGGTTGCAGGGGATAGAAATCGGCGCCTTCGGGGCTTTTGATCCCGCCGTCCATGATTTCGGGATAGAGTTCGCCGGGGATGGTGAGAATTTCGAGTTCACCGATGCGCACGGCGTCAATTTCGGAACGGGCATTGCAGGGCCAAAACACTCCGGGATGAATCAAGCCGAGAACGATGGCGGCCCGGAAAATGCCTTGCACGGGGCCATAGATAGTTTTCGCCGCTATGGTCAACCGCGGGTTTTCATTTTTCCAAATCACGCCGCCGCGCAGGTTGTTGACGGTTTTGATGGCCAGGTTTTGCCCCAAGGCTTCCGCTTTCTCGAAGGAGTCTTCCTTGAATTTGCGCGTGCCGTCCCGATGCGGCACTTCCATGCCGAGCTGCGTCATGAGACCGCCCACGGCGCCCTGAAAATAAAGGCACATGCCGCCCAAGCCTTGCACGCCATTGGGTTCGGGCACGCCCTTTTCCACACCGTCGCGCCAGTATCCGCAGAAGTCGGCGGTGATGTAGGGATTGCGCCCGCCAAGGGCTTCCGGATGGTTTGCCCAATTGAGGAGGGTGGCGATGGTATCGTCCGTGCCCGGTTTAACAAAGCGCACGCAATTGAGTTTTGTGTCTATGACGATGGGTTTCCGGGTATCAGTGACAAAACCTTCGGGGTTCAATTCATAGGTGGAGCAGAACATTTCGGCGGGCTGGAGGTTCTTCACGGCCTCTTCAATGGCTTCCTTCGTGGCGTTCAGCACGTGTTCCATGTGCGGTTGGTCGAAAGCCCAGGGCGTTGGGATGGGGCCGCTGTAAATGCCCATGGTGTCGGGGGTTTCGTGATTATGTACGCACGTCACTATCACATGGTCAATTTTAAGGGCGGGGTTGATTCGCTTCCGGATGTCAATAACTTTGTCATGAAACATGCCGATGGCGTCCAGGGTGGCCATGGCAATGGTCAGGCCATTGTTACGAAAGGCGATGGCCCGCACCTGGATGGGATCATGCACCCCCTTGGCCGGGCGGTCCGTGTTGAACCCGGTCATCCAGACCGCATCGAATTTTCCATTGTTGTTGCGGTCGGTGTAGGTGTCCGGTCCGGCCAGGGGTTTAATATAACTCAACCAGCCTGTTTTGGGTTTGTAGGTATTGTCATTATCCGCGTCAATAAAAACATCATAATTGTCCATATTCGGTGTGATGTCGCGCAGGGCCACGCCCACATGCAGCATGCCGGGGGGCGTGGCATCGCCGGTTTTCACGAAATCGAGATAATAGGAC
>CAYXPO010000162.1:2890-5847 GCA_964466925.1 uncultured Nitrospirales bacterium | reverse complement strand
CATGCGATAGGCGAGAAAGGCGGCCAACAAGAGGATTGCCAGGCCCAGGGCGGCAATGAATTTGTGCCGGCGGAAAAAGGAACGTTTGGAGTTCATGTTGGATTTCCTTGCTTTAAACCATACGATTTGACCGTAGTGTATCAATAGAGACAAGAAAAGTTAAAGGACAAAAAAGCCCCAAAGACCCAAACGGCTGAAGAATCAAGGGAAAGAAAAAACGCCCCCTCCTGTAACACTTTTCAGGCGGTTCCGCACATTATATACAGTGAAAGAACCGGTTGTTATTGCCGCGCAATCATGAACATGGAGGGCCGCCTATGCAGGAATGATGGAAGTGTTCTCTGCCCGGAAGAATTGGCAGCGGCGGACAGCTTGGGGCAGATACTCACGAAGATGGATGCTGAATGAGGGCCCCAACATAAACGAACAAGGAGGAAAATGATATGACCGTGAGTTCCATTCTGTCGTATAGTTCAAACAGCTATATGACCAACTTGGCGAGCCGGGTGTCAAAATCACAGGTAAAGGCCTCTGATCCATCCGATTTTGCCGCACAAATCATCAAGCAAGAAGACAAAAACGGGGACGGAAAAATCAGCGCGGACGAGTCCCGGGTTGATTCCAAACGGTTCACCGAACTCGACACCGATACCGACGGGTTCATCACCCAGGACGAGTTGTTGGCGAGCGCCAAGAATCGTCCGGAGGGAATGGGACCGGGCGGGCCGCCGATGGGGCCGCCTCCCATGGGGGATCCCGCGGATATGGCGGCCAGTATTATCGAGAACGATGACACGGACGGGGACGGGGCGATTAGCCTGAAGGAAAGTCCCCTGAATTCGAAGGAGTTCGGCAAAATCGACACGGATGGGAACGGAACGCTTTCCGTGGAAGAACTGACGGCGAATTTCAAGGCGCGCCAGGCAAATATGGCCCAGCAAAGCCTCTTGGCGTCTTCCGTGGAAGACAACAGCAGTTCCCTTTCACTGTCGTCGTTGTTGGCGCAAAATTCCGCGAATGATGCGTATGACAGTAAAAACTGGCTCTACAATTTGCTGCAATCGTCGGCTCAGAACCTTTCCGTGAATGCATAACCCCAGGGCGCTGAAGGATGCGGGGAGGAATGTCTTCTTCCCCGCGTTTCTTTTGTATTAGCATGAGGAAGCGCGTTGGCAGGCGCGCCGCAGGTTTTTTAGGGCGCGATGGAGACGCACGCGAATGCGGGACTCGTTCCAGCCGGTGGAATGGGCGATTTCCGTGGCATTAAGCCCTTGCAGATATTTCATCTCTATGATGACCCGGTCCGGGGGCGCCAGGGAGGCCAGGAGCATTTGCACATGGTCGAGATCGTCCATAAGATGCCAAGGGCCGGAGATTAGGAAACGGTGGCGGTATCCTTCCAGATAAGCGGAACGGGCCAGATTCTCTTTGATGCGTTGATTCCAGAAACGGTATCCCACACGCAGGGCAATCCGCCACAACCACCCCGAAAAGGGGCCTTGGTGTTTGTAGCCGGAAATGCTTCGATACGCCTGAAGGCAGGTTTCCTGGCGAAGGTCCTGGAGCAGGGCCGGGTCGCGGGTGAACCGGGAAAGGCAGTTGGCGAGGGACTGATCATGGCGCTGAATCAGCCGGATGAACGCTTCTTTGTCGCCTTGTTGCGCCGCCGCAATATCCCGCGCATCAGGATCGGCGGACGTTTCGTTCTCAGTCGCCATGCGTATAGAACTACCTGAACCTGCACGCCATGAACGGTTGTACCTGCTCTTGTTTTAACCTCGGGCGGCAACGCGAATGTGCAGGAAATGTGCGTTGCCGCCCTTGGTGCAAGAGAACCCTGACTATCGCTGTTCCTCCATCCCGGAATCCGGAGCATCGCCCGGCGGCGGCGGTCCTTGCCGTTTACCGAGTTCATCGTGGGTTAATTGGGCGTCCCCGTTGGTGTCCAGAAACTTGAACTGAAGGGCGCCAAACGCCTTCCACTTCGCCCAAAACTCATCCAGGGACACCTTTCCGTCGTTATTGGCATCGAGTTCTTCTGAAGAAGGCGGCATGGGAGGACGCGTTCCCGGATGGCGGTCTCCCTCCGGGGGCATGGGTGGCCTGTTTGCTTGTTCAGGCCTATCATTGGGTCCCCTGTCCTGGCGTTTGGCACCTCCCGGACCGCGGCGCTGTTCCTTGGCCAGTTCTTCTTTGCTCAGGGCATTGTCACCATCACTATCCAGGCGGGCAAAGCGTTCTTCGTTCTCTTTACTCCACCCGGCCGTGAATTCTTCCTGCGAGATGATTCCGTCTTGGTTGCTGTCAAAGGTCTTAATCGAAGCCATAAACGGGCCGCCTGGGCCCCCTCTGTGTGCGCCGGGGGGCATGGGCGGCGGAGTGTCGTTAAACGAGTCTTGCGCCCAACCTCCGGCGCACAAAATCAGCACGGCAATTCCAAGCGTTTTGAATAGGTTTCGAGTGTTCATGGGTTTTTCTCCTGATGACTTCATTGCGTCATGGCCAGTAAGGGTGATGCGCCCGGAACCATGCGGTGTTCCGGGCGCATACTGAGGGGAAATGGGTCAACCGGCACTAGAAGGGGCCGGAATGGGGGTGGGCACGGGGACAGGCGCCGGAGCAGAACCTGGAGCGGGCGCACCGGCCGGACCCGGAGCGGAAGCTGCGGGCGGCGGAGGAAGTTGTCCCGCCGGCGGTTCAGGATTTGCGGGCGCGGGGGGCTGATTCATCGGGCAGAGAGGGGGGCGATTCAGGAAAGGATGCGGCGGCCGCGGAGGACCTTGAAAGCCCAGGAATTCGCCTTTGTCAATCACTCCATCGCCATTGGCATCGAGTAACACAAACAGGCCTTCGTTGTCAGGTTGACGGGGTGCGGCAGGGCCATCAAATGCACAGGGTCCTTGTTCGGGACCACCATGGCCATGGAAACCCCAAGGGCCTTGCATCGGGCCTTGGGG
>CAYXPO010000162.1:0-2790 GCA_964466925.1 uncultured Nitrospirales bacterium | reverse complement strand
GTTCGGGACCACCATGGCCATGGAAACCCCAAGGGCCTTGCATCGGGCCTTGGGGTGGGCCTTGGAAAGCAGGGACGCCCATCGGGCCTTGCGCGGGACCGTCATGACCTTGGAAGCCACAAGGGCCTTGCATCGAGCCTTGGGGCGGGCCTTGGAAAGCGGGGACGCCCATCGGGCCTTGCGCAGGGCCGTCATGACCCTGGAAGCCCCGAGGGCCTTGCGCGGGACCGCCATGGCCATGGAAACCGCAAGAGCCTTGCATCGGGCCTTGGGGCGGGCCTTGGAAAGCAGGGACGCCCATCGGGCCTTGCGCGGGACCGTCATGACCCTGGAAGCCCCGAGGGCCTTGCATCGGGCCTTGCGCAGGACCGTCATGACCTTGGAAGCCCCGAGGGCCTTGCGCGGAACCGTCATGACACTGGAAGCCACAAGGGCCTTGCATCGGGCCTTGGGGCGGGCCTTGGAAAGCGGGGAATCCCATCGGAGCCTGTTGGGGACCACCATGGCCATGGAAACCCCAAGGGCCTTGCATCGGGCCTTGGGGTGGGCCTTGAAGACTCGGGGACTCCCCGTAACCATGTTGATGACCATTGGGAGCGGGGAATTCGGCAGGCGGTGACGGAGGGCCGTCGTGACCGTGACATTCATTCGGCGGCGGGGTGACGGGCGCATTCGCCGGCGGCGCGGTGCATGGCGCGGGGGGATTCTGGGCATGGGCCCATAAGGGGGTTCCAATACAGAGCGCCAATCCGGACACCAAGCCGAACATCAAGGCCAGGGGCACATTTTTGAAGCGTCTGTTCATCTTCATTGATTCGTTCCTTTCATGTTTCGCCGAATCGTATTCAGCTAATTTCTAGTGGAATACTACGTGATGAACATTACATGGCCCCGCGTGGAAAGATTAAGAATTTGTAATCGTTTTCGAGGTATCCCGCGGATGGAAACGTGGTATACTCTGGCCATGAAGATACTCGTTGTGGAAGATGAAAAGCGGATTGCGAACTTCGTCCGGAAAGGGCTGGAGGAACACGGGTTCGTGGTGGATTGCAGCGCGGACGGCGATGAGGCCTACGCGCTGGCAACGACACAACATTATGATGCAATCGTTTTGGACATCATGCTGCCCGGCCGGGACGGATTAAGCATTCTTCAGAATTTGCGCAAACAATCCAACGCCGTACCGGTGCTTTTGCTGACGGCCCGGACCGAGTTGGGCGAGCGCGTGGAGGGATTGAATCTCGGCGCGGATGATTACATGACGAAGCCTTTTTATGTGGAGGAACTGGTGGCGCGCATTCACGCATTGACGCGCCGGTCCGCGGGCGAGCGCTTGAGCATATTGCAGGCGGGGGATTTGACGATGAATCTGATCACGCGTGAAGTGAAGGTGGGCGACACGCCGGTGCGGCTGACGGCGCGCGAGTTCAACCTGCTGGAATACCTGATGCGTTCGCCGGGGCGTGTGCTCACGCGCACCCAAATTCTGGAGCATGTATGGGGGTTTGACTTTGACATTGGCACCAATCTTATTGATGTCCACATTCAAAGGATGCGCAAAAAACTTGGTCCATCCGCGGCATCGTTGGTTGAGACGGTGCGCGGGGTGGGCTACCGGTTCATCAAGCCATGATCCCGCGATTTCTCCCCCGCATCCGTTCCTTCCGTATCCGCATAGCCTTGTTGTCCACCTTGATTTCCGGAGCGGTGCTGGTGGCCTTTGGCCTTTGGACTTGGGAGTCGGTGCAACGCACCAGCCTGCGCCGGGTGGACCAAAACATCCGCGAACTGGGGGAACGTCATTTGGTTATGCGCCAGGTTTCGGACTACTGGAAGCACGCACAAGAATCCCTTGAGTTTGTGCTGGGAAGAACGGAGGATAATCCGTTTGTTTTGCTGGTGATAGGCCGGGATGGGAAAACTCTGCATGTATCGGACAATTGGCCGGCGGATCTGGCGCAGGATCAGTTCCCCACGCCGGTGCAGGCGGGATTTACAGAAGACCCCGATCTTTGGGGGCCGCGCCCGCATGGGTTGCGCCATGGGCCGCCTCCGTGGATCAGAGAAATGCCCCCGCAGTTGAATGAACTTCCCGAAGAACCGCCGATGCACAACGAAGAGCGATTGGAACCTCCCTTTCCCGATACCAGGAGGGCGCCCGGTCCCCCGGATGATATTCCATTGGACCCTGGCATGGAACTTCCACCGCGCGGGGATGTCATCGAAATGCCCCCGTCATTTCTCGCGGATATGCCGCCGCTAAAAAATGGCTTTCCCCTCCCCTTGCCAGAAGAGATGGATGGCCGTTTCGGCCATCCGAAACCCATGCCCATCCGCGCACAGGCATTTTTTACTTCACAAAACCAAGGCAATATATGGCGCATCGGCGTCATGAGCAATCCGGAAGTGACCTTGGTGCTGGGCCTCAACCTGGCCCCCTATGCCCGCGAAATGGAGCGGCTGGGCCGCCTGTTTCTCCTGGCCGCACCCGCCGCGCTCGTGCTCATCGGATTGGGCGGCGGATGGCTGGCGCAACGGGCGCTGCGGCCTGTGCTGGCCCTGACCAAAACGGCGGAGGGAATTACGGCGCAGGGATTGGACCAGCGGATTCCCATGCATGAGGAAGACGTGGACTTTGACCGTTTGATCCGCGTATTCAACGGCATGCTGGACCGGCTGGAGAAGAGCTTCCAGCAGGCGGTCCGTTTCAGCGCGGATGCGGCGCACGAGCTAAAAACGCCGCTAACGATTCTTCAGGGGGAACTGGAACAGGCGGTTCAGTCGGCGGAT
>CAYXPO010000161.1:0-8961 GCA_964466925.1 uncultured Nitrospirales bacterium | reverse complement strand
GTTTCACCATGCCCCATCCCCAATTTGATCGTCATGCCTTAAACGTCAAGCCGCTCAGCCAACGTAAAGACAAAGTGTACATCGAAAAAGAACACGTGCTGCCCACCGCCGAACCAAAACCCTTCTCCGAAACCGCACGGAAGGTGATGGATGAAACCGTTCAGCGGTTAAAACAAGCGCGGGAAGCCAATAAATCCCGCATGTTGACCTTCGGTGCGCATGCGATCAAGAACGGCCTTGCCCCCGTCTTCATCAAACTCATCGAAGACGGCTGGATCACCCACCTCGCCACCAACGGCGCGGGCATCATTCATGATTGGGAATTCGCCTTCCAGGGACACAGCAGCGAAGACGTGCGCGGCAACGTCGCACGCGGCGAATTCGGCATCTGGCAGGAAACCGGATTCTACCTCAACCTCGCCCTCATCGTAGGCGCTTATCGCGGCATGGGCTACGGCGAAGCCGTCGGGGCCTTCGTGCAAAACGAAGGACTCGAAATCCCCCCGGAATCCGCGCTGATCGAAGAAATCCAAAACACCGCCGCCGGCAATCCTTCCCAGGCCGCCGCCGCCGCCGACCTCCTCCACCGCGTCCAAAAATTCAATCTGAAACCCGGCTGGATGGCCGTGCCGCATCCCTTTAAACACTACGGCCTCCAAGCCGCCGCCTGCCGCCTCAACATCCCCTTCACCAGCCATCCCATGATCGGTCACGACATCATCTACTGCCACCCCATGAACTCCTGCGCCGCCATCGGGCGCGCCGCCGAACGCGACTTCCTCGCCTTTGCCAAAAACGTTTCCAACCTCGAAGGCGGCGTCTACCTCTCCATCGGGTCCGCCGTCATGTCACCCATGATCTTCGAAAAATCCCTCTCCATGTCCCAAAACCTCGCCATCCAACAAGGTACGCACATCGACAACCACTTCATGGTCATCGTGGACCTCCAGGAATCCCACTGGGACTGGACCCAGGGCGAACCCCCCATGACCAATCCCGACTATTATTTGCGGTACAACAAATCCTTCAACCGCATGGGCGGCACAATGCGGTATGTCACGTCGGATAATCGGGATTTTCTGCTGGCGCTGGTGCGGGGATTGATGTAAAAACAGCTATAGCGCAAGGCGGTATCTTCGATGGTAATATCATATTTTTAATACAGGTCTTTCTTTGTGTTCTTTGTGATCTTTGCGGCAAAAGATATGGATTATTAGCCACAAAGAGCACATAGAACACAAAGGGATTTTTTGTGTTTTACCCGGCTTTTATGGTTAAGTACTTCCTGCGTTGAAACAAAAACCATAATGGTGAGGAGATTAGGCAATTGATATGAAAGCGTTGTGTGATCGGGTGAGGCAAATTTCCTATGACATTCATGCTTATCATGGGCATGGGCATCTTGAAAAGGTATTTGAAAATGCCTTGGCGCATCGTCTTAAGAAACAAGGTTTTAAAGCCGAACAGCAGCATCCTATTGCTGTTTATGATGAGGATGGAACGCTTCTTGGGGAGTTCTTTGCAGACCTGCTGGTGGAGGCAGAGTTAATCATAGAACTCAAAGCGGTTAGAGCGTTTGCACCCGAACATGAAGCCCAGATCCTTGGGTATCTAAAATCGTCCCGCAAGGAGCATGGATTACTCATCAACTTCGGTTCGTATAAATTCGAAATCCGAAAGTACATCAGGAGTAATAACCGTGAAGAACATATATTGCCGTAAAATGATACGCCCCGCGCATGGACAATCCCGACTATTATTTGCCCTGCAACAAAAGTTTTAGTCGCATGGGCGGCACGATGCGGTATGTAACTTCCGATAACAGAGATTTCCTGCTGGCGCTGGTGCGGGGATTGGAAAAGTAACGCCATTGGGGAGAATGGAACAGGCGCGATAGAACGGCAGATGGGATGTTGCGGCTCCATGCGGGAGAAATTACATTGGACAACACCCGTCGAACCCCGATAGAATGTGTATGGGCCATTTGAGATGCTCTTTTCTGGGTTCTCACAAACACACGGGAAGCAATTTTTGGCCTTTTGTCAGTACCCTAATCGCTTCTTAAGCGAACACGAATGTACCGTGGAAGGAAACCGCCATGATTGCGTTGGGAATGTTGGCATTCTGTTTAGCGGCGCCGGGGACGGATTTTTTAACCGAGCAGGTGCGCGTGCACCTGGGCGAAAATACGGCTGGGGTGCCATTCGTCCAGTCCATGACATGGCCGGACGGTTCCCTTATTTTTGAGGAAGAAGCGGACGCCACGCCCCTAAGTGCATGGTGGCCGGTGAATCTCTTGTCAAAGGAGGCCGCATCCGCCCCATGCGATTGGCAACGGGCGGATGATGATCATTTTTTGCGCGCGCGGGTGGCGCGCCCGGTGTCCGAAGGGTTGAACGCCATCTGGGTGTTTGAATTGTTCAAGCCGGGCACCCTGCTGCGCCTGCATGTCCATCTGGAAAATACGGGGGCCACGCAACGTCCGGTTGAATGGTATCCCGCCTGGAACGCCAAAGGCCGCGCCCCGGGCGTGAAATCCATTACAAGCTGGCATTCGCTGGATTTCCGGACCGTGACCCGCGCGCTGGACAAGCCGGGAAAAGTTGAATGGCACAGCCGCGTGCACAGCAGCGATGATCTGGACAACGGCATGAATCCCTATTGGCGGGTGACGGGTGAACAGGGAAGTCTGTATCTCGGCCTGGATTGGTGCGGGGGATGGAGCGCCGCATTTTCCGGCGGCCCGGATGAATTTGCCTTCGATGTGAAGCTGCCGCCGGACGAGACCCAGCTTGTGTTGAAACCGGGAGAGAACATTGGCGGGCCGGCGCTGTTCATAACGCCGGTGCGCCACACCGATGAGGCCGCCGCGCGTGCGGAATGGATGGCCCAGCGCGAACAGTATCAGCAGGCGGTGTATGGCGGGCCGAAACCCGCGTATTATTTCACCTACAACAATTGGTATACCACGCGGTTCGCGGTGGATGAAGCATTCTTGAAAGCGCAAGTGGGGGCCATGGACCCCTATGCCTTCGACGTCTTCATTGTGGATGCGGGATGGTATGCCGGGGTGGGGCAATGGACGCCGGACCCAAAGAAATTCAAACCGGGCGGCATGGAGGGATTGTTGGCGGAGGTGAAACAAAAGGGCGTGAAAGCGGGTGTGTGGTCCTGTCCGCAGTTTGTCACCGCCAACAAGGATAATCTCCCCCCCGAAGTGGATCAGCCGGGCATGTACCGGGGCTTCATTGATGGCTACCTGCTCGATTACACCGCGCTGGATTTCTCCAAGTTCCTGGTGGACCATGTGGCCGCGCTGAAAAACCGGTTTGGCATGGACTGGTGGAAGTATGATCAGGATTTTTTCACGGAGAAAACACGTTCCGGCCGCATGAAAAATGTCGTGGCCTTTCAGGACGCACTGCGGGCCGTCCGAAAGGCCTATCCGGAAATGATTCTGGAAAATTGCCAAAGCGGCGGGCGCATGATAAACGAACTGACCATGCTGGCCACGCAAAGCCAGTGGCTGCGCGACGGCGGCAAAAACGGGCTGGGACACGCCCGGGAAAACATTTCGACCGTGCTGCACGGCTTGGGGTTCGTGCCACCCTGGGCGGCGAACCACTGGACCAACAACTTCCAAACGATGGACCCCAACCATCTGGAGCTAATCCGGTACTATTGCCGGAGCAGCATGCCGGGCACGTGGGGGATTGTCTCCGATCTTCCGGCCATTCCGGAGACGGTGCGGGCGGTTCTTCTTAAAGAGGCGGAGCATTACCGCCGTCTCAACACTTTCAAGAGCCACGCCTATGATTTATATCTGCCGAAGGAAGGCGCCCCCGCCGCCGGGGTGGTGTATTACGGCCCGGACAAAACCCGCGCCGCCGTGCTGCTGTTCCGCTGGGACGCCAAGGGGGCGCTGGATTTTCCAATCAAGATAAAACTGCCGGAGGCGCTCCAATATACCGTTGAGGACGTTGATACCAGCGATAAAACAACGGTTGCGGGTTCTTCACTGAACACCGGTTTCAACATCCACCTTGGGGAAGAACCGCTTTCTCGATTGCTGTTCCTGTCTCCTTGTACGTGACAAGGAGACGCACATACATTCACGTGAAATGCGCGGCGCTGGCGGATGCGTGTTTGGTGCGGTGGGCGGAACCCCTCCTCAAAAGCACAGCAGTAACCTTTGATGCCGATTCAAACTGCATCGCCGTCATGGCCGTCCGCCTGTTCCCATTCTTTCCCCACCGGGGCGTGATATCCATCCCGGAACAAAACACAGGAATTGAATTTTCAGCGCCCTGTAGCGGGGAAATGGGTGTTCTCCATGCGCTGATCAGTTTCCAGAAAATACATGTTCATCATCCCCTTCCCTTTTACATCCAGGGGCGGGCGTTCCGTGAAGGTAAATATTCCGGCGCCCAGCAGGCGGGTGGTTTCCGAGACGTTGATTTTCATGGGTTCGGAATGGCTTTCCATGCGGCTGGCCGTGTTGATGGTGTCGCCAAATACGTCGTAGATGTATTTTTGGATGCCGACGACGGCGCCCATGACGGGGCCGGAATGCACCCCGATGCGGAGCCGCCATTTCAGGGGGGAGGCGGCATTGCGTTCTTCGAGCCAGCGCATCATGTGCAACGCGGCGCGGAGAACGTTTCCGGCATGGCCGGGATTGGGGGCGGGCATGCCGCAGACCGCGAGATAGGCGTCGCCGATGGTTTTGATCCGTTCACAGCCGTTTTCCGTGACAATCCGGTCAAACTGGGTAAAGAGCGCATTCAATTCCCCAATCAGCGCTTCGGGGGTCAGCGCCGCGGACGCCGCCGTGAAATTGACAAGATCGGAAAAGAGAACCGTCACGTTTTCGAATAATTCCGGCGTGGTTTTCCCCGTTCGTTTCAATTCCTCCGCCACGCGCGCGGGCAATATGTTCAACAGCAGGCGTTCGGAACGCTCTTTCTCCTCCCGGATGATCCGGTTGGCCTCGGTGAGTGCGCGGTTCTGTTGTTCAATGGTTTCAAACGCCGTTTTCAACTGCCGCACCATGCCATTAAACGCCTCGGAAAAATCCCCCATGAAATCCACCCGCTGGCTGAAGTCGCCCTTGGCGACCTGCTGCGTTTTCCAGGTCAAGTGGCGGAGGTTGGCCTGCAGATTCTTGAGGGATTGAAGGGTGTGCATTTTCCCGCGGGGCGCGGTGAACTCCAAATCCCCGGCGGACACCGATCGCATGCATTGGCTGAACGCCTCGTACTGCGCAAGAAAGGTATTCACGTAGTGTACAAGCTGTTTGATCTCGTTGTCCGGATACTCACGGGGGAGTTCAATGGGCACGGGCGCCTGCCCGTTCAGCAAATGGTGAAAGACCTCCGTGATTCTGTCAATGTCTTCTTCAGGCGCCGTGAGCATCGGCCCCTCCTTCCTCAGGCCGGCTTGACCTCGAACCGGCACACCCGATCGCCGGAACACCAGCAATCCACCTCTTTCACCGAAAACTCCCGGTGCGTGTGGGCAAACAGCAGGCCGGCCAAAAACCCTTCATCATAGGTGCAGATTGCCTCATCACACACCGGCAGCCCCGAACAATCCAAATCTTCGGCCACGGTGATAGTGAACCTGAGATTTTCAAGATCCGATTTCTCGATTCGGAGAATGCCGATTTTGAGGTTTTTCAAAACCTCCTGCACATCTTCAATAAATTCATGAAACGCGCCCCGCCGGGTGATAAGCTTGTCATAGAAATGCCTCCCGGCCGTCTTTCCCGCTTCGTAGAAAACACGGTCCGCGGCTTCCACCCCGAATTCCCGGATGAGCACGTCGCGCAACGTAAATTGCATCAGCCGGTACACCGATACGTCGGTGGTGGCGCCCAGGTTCGGACGGCCCTCGGGGACATTGCCCAGCATGGTCCAGTCAAAACACGATTGATCCCGCTCCTCCTTAAACATGCGCAGTCTCCTCTTTTGGGAATATCTTAACACAGATCAAGCATGCGCAACCGCACTATCGGAACTTTGCCCGATCTCCTTGCCGGTTTAGTGTCAACACGTCCGCAGCAGGGCGAGGAGGGCCTGTTCCGCCTTGGACTGATAGGCGCCCTTGCGCCCGATGGCGCCAATGGAGACTTCCGGCAATTCCACAAGAGGCCGGGTGCGCAGGCGGCGGTCCTGCGGGGTGATAACGCATTCGGGCAGAAAGGAGAGGCCGACCCCTTCCGCCACATAGCGTTTTATGACCTCGAAGGATCCACTGTCCATTACGGTCTGGGGCGTGAAGCCGGCCGCGCGAAAACATCCCCGCAGCAATGCACCGGTGCGGGTATGCTCATCAATGAGCAGAAACGGCTCGTTTTTCAGGTCATGAAGGGTTAATCGCGGTGCTTTCGCCCTTGGGTGCCGGGCCGGCAGCACCAGCACCATCCGCTGCCGAAACAATACCTCCTCGGTCAGCCCGGAACGTAGCAGCGGGAGGGTGACAATGCCCAAATCAAGTTCGGCGCGCGCCACAAGGTCCGCGATGGCATCCGAACTTCGGTTCGTCAGCACCAGCCGTGTCCGGGGCAGCAGTTTGGCGAAACGGCGCACATAGGGCGGCAGCAAATACAATGCCGTGGTGTCGCTGGTGCCCACCCGCAACTCGTGCGAGGCGCTTTCGTCAAAATCCTTCATTTCCCGCGCCATCGTTTCGGCATTTAGAAGGAGTTGGCGGGCACGCGCATAAAGGGTTTGACCGGCCGGGGTAAAGCGCGCGGTTTTTCGCTCGATCAAGGTATGCCCGGTCTCGCGTTCCAATGATTTGAGTTGCTGGCTTATGGCGGGTTGTGACCGGTTCACCCTATCCGCCGCCGCATGAAAACTTCCCGTTTCCACAATCGCACAGAAGCAACGCAATGAATCGAGTGTCATAACCGGACTCCTTTGGCGTGAGGCGCGAGGCATGAGGCAGCATGTGCGAAGCGCAGGAAGCCTCCGGTCTCAGGCCTGATAAGCAATTCTTATCGTTTCCATTATAACATTTCATTTGATTTATTGAAAGACCCGGTTGTATGCTGATCCTGGTCATTATTCTTTTACCAAAATAAGGGTTGCGGACCATGGCGAAAAAGAAACCAGGGTTGAGTTACCGGGACGCCGGCGTCAATATTGATGCGGCCAATGAAGCGTTGGGTTCCATCAAAGACATGGTGGAACGGACGTTTACGGACAATGTGTTGTGCGGCCTCGGCGCGTTTGGGGCGATGTACCGCTTTGACGGGCAGAATATGGAAGAGCCGGTGCTGGTGTCGAGCGTGGACGGGGTGGGCACCAAGCTGAAGCTGGCGTTTATGACGGGCAAGCACGATACGGTGGGCATCGATCTGGTGTCGCATTGCGTCAATGATATTTTGGTGCAGGGGGCGCGCCCGCTGTTCTTCATGGATTATCTGGCGTTTGGCAAGCTGCGCCCGGAAGTGGTCACCGAAGTGATTCGCGGATTGACCGTGGGCTGCCGGTACTCGGGGTGCGCCCTGATTGGCGGGGAAACCGCGGAAATGCCGGGGATGTACCTGGATGATGAATACGACGTGGCGGGCATGATTGTCGGCGTGGTGGACCGCAAGAACGTTGTCAATGGTTCGCGCATCAAGGAAGGCGATGTCATTATCGGGCTGCCCTCCACGGGCCTGCACACGAACGGGTACAGTCTGGCGCGCAAAATTTGCTTCGAGGTGGCGGGCCTGGGCGTGAACGATCCGATGCCGGGCGTGGGGCGGACCGTGGCCGAAGCGCTCATGGAGCCGCACATCAGCTACGCAAAATTGATGCAGATTGTGATGAAGGTGGTGGACGTGCTCGGGATGGCGCACATTACCGGGGGCGGGATCACGGAAAATCTGCCGCGCATTCTTCCGGAGGGGGTGTCGGCGGAGATTGATTTGTCGTCCTGGATTGTGCCGCCGCTGTTCCGGTTCCTGCAGGACACGGGCGGGGTCGAGGAGCCTGAAATGCTCCGGACCTTCAACTGCGGCCAAGGCATGCTGTTCGTCGTGCCGGAAGAAGACAAGGCCAAGGCGGTGGAGACGGTCGAGTTGGCGGGGGCGTCCTGCAAAGTGATTGGCGCCATTGTTCCCGGTGACGGGAGTGTTCAGTATAAAGGACATCTGCTCTATGGATGATCGCATTGAAGTAGCCATGAAGCCGGGCCAGCCGGACCCGGCGGGAATCGCGGTGCGCGCGCGGCTCGAGGAAGACCTCGGCATACGCGTGGACGATGTCCGCGTGATTGATGTCTATACGATTCATGCCGCGCTCAGCCCCGCGGAGTTGGAAAAGGTGCGTGTGGAGTTGTTCACGGACCCCGTGATCCAGGACTCCACCCTGAACCGGGCCATTGCCACGGACTTCGATTTCATCGTCGAGGCGGGATTCCGCCCGGGGGTGACGGACAATGTGGGCAAAAGCTCCGTGGAAGGCATTCAGGATACGCTGGGCCGGAACTTCGCCGCAGGGGAAACCGTGTTCAAGTCGCGGCAATATGCGATTCGCGGCGCGAACCGGAAAACCTGCGAGCGCATGGCCACGCGCATGCTGGCGAATGAATTGATTGAGCAGTGGGTGGTCAAATCGCGGGAAGAAGTGGAGGCTTTGAAGGGCGGTGCGCTGCTCGGGCTTCCCCTTGTGACGGAACAGATCGCCCCCACGGTCCACGAAATTGATTTGGAAGTGTCCGATGAAGCCCTGTTGGCGCTCAGCCGCGACATGATGCTGGCGCTCGATTTGGGCGAAATGCAGGCGGTTCAGGCGCATTTCCGGGACGGGAAGGTGCGGGCAGCGCGGAAAAAACTGGGCTTGCCGGCGCGGCCCACGGACATCGAGCTGGAATGCATCGCGCAGACGTGGTCGGAACACTGCAAGCACAAGATTTTCAACGCGGAAATCCGGTACCAGGAAAACGGAACCGAGCGTGTTATTGACA
>CAYXPO010000160.1:0-9030 GCA_964466925.1 uncultured Nitrospirales bacterium | reverse complement strand
CATCCGGGGGCCGGCGTAACGCATGACGGCGCGGGCTTTTTCGCGCAGGGCGGGTTTATAGCAGTGGATGGGGCATTGGGCGCAGGTGGTTTTTGCTTCCTGGAAGGGGCATTTGCCCAGGCCGAGGCGGGCGTAGTCCAGTAGTTCCGCGCATTCGGGACAGAGTTCGCGCCGGGTGTGGTGGTGGTTCCTGCAGTACATGCGGATCATGCACTGGAAGGTTATGAATTCCCGGCGCATTCTGGGATGGGAGAATTCCATGGGCATGGCCGGATGTTATTTTTTGATGTTCTTTTCCGCCCGGATCACTTTGTCGAGCAGTTCGGGGTTGTCGGAGAGAATGCTGTCAATGGGCAGTTGGAGGTAATGTTTTATTTCTTCCTCGGTGTTGAGCGTGAAGAATTGGATCAGGATTCCCTTTTTATGGATGGCTTCGATTTCGGCGGGGGTGACGTTGAATTGTTTTTCCAGTTCGGGGGAGAAGGTGAGCATGGCATGCACGGGGGTGTAGTGTTCCCATTCCCCTTGGCGGAGCGCGGTCAGCATGGCGACGGCGTCCATGACGTCGTAACAGGTGCCGATTTCCGGCGCGTTTTCGTGTAAATGTGCGTGGGTCGCCGGGTCAAAGGAAGCGAGCAGGAAGCGTTGGGTGGCGTTTGTTTCCCGGAGCACTTTGATCACGGCGTCCACGCTGGGGCCGGAGTCTTTTATTTCCACCAGGAACAGGTTGTTCGGGAGGGCCTGAATCACTTCGGCGAGGGTGGGGATGGTTAAGCCTTTTCCCCGGTACGGGAAGGTTTTCCCTCCATCCCGGGTGAAGCGGTACCCGGCATCGAGGGCTTTCAATTCATCCAGCGTCTTTTCGGACACCCGTCCGGTTCCGTTGGTGGTACGTTCGACGGAAGAGTCGTGAAAAACGACCACCTGCCCGTCTTTGGTCAGTTGCACGTCGCCTTCCATCAGGGTGCCGGGCCAGTGTTTTTCGGTGTTCCGGTAGGCTTCGAGGGTGTTTTCCGGCCAGAGATCGCATCCGCCCCGGTGCGCTCCCATAAGGATGGGGCGCTCGCGGAAAAGAGAAGCGGCGGTTCCGGCGAGCGTGGCGTTCACCAGCAGGAACGGGGTTAGGGTGGTCAAAAGGAATGAGAACATGAGGTTTCGGTCTCCAGTTGTTTTCCCATTAGACGGTGGGAATTTGTATTGTGTTTCAGGGATGAGTATATTTCCTGAAAAACAGAAGGAGAGAGAACATGGCTGGAATGTTGGTAGGTCAAGTGGCGATTATCACGGGCGCGGGCCGGGGCATTGGCGCGGCGGCCGCGAAACTGTTTGCGGCGCAGGGCGCGAAGGTGGTGGTGAGCGATTTGGATGCGGCGCCGGCGGACGCGGTGGTGGCGGAGATTGCGGCGGCGGGCGGAACCGCGATTGCCGCCGCGGGGGACGTAACCGACCCGGCGTTTCCCAACCTGCTGATGAAGAAGACGATAGAAGCGTTCGGCAAGCTGAACATTCTGGTGAATAATGCCGGATACACCTGGGACGGCATGCTGCACAAAATGTCCGACAAGCAGTTTCAGGCCATGCTGGATGTGCACAATGTGGCCCCGTTCCGGCTGATCCGGGCCGCGGCGCCCTTTATGCGCGAGGCCGCCAAGGCGGAAAAAGCGGAAGGCAAAGACCCCGAACCCCGCTGCATTGTCAATGTTTCCTCCACCTCCGGATTATTCGGCAACGTCGGCCAAATCAACTACAGCACCGCGAAAAGCGGCATCTTGGGCATGACCAAGACGGTGGCGAAAGAATGGGGCGCGTTTGGCATCCGCTGCAATGCGGTGGCGTTCGGCCTCATTGAAACACGGCTCACCCAGGACGCGGAATCAGGCGAAAAGATTGCCGTGGCGGGAGAGGAAGTCGCCCTGGGCATGCCCGGTCATATCAAGGGCATGGCCACCATGCTCATCCCGCTGGGACGCGCCGGAACGCCCCAGGATGCGGCGGGCGCCATTTTGTTGCTTGCTTCGCCGTATGCATCGTATATTACGGGACAATGCTTGAATGTTACGGGCGGTCTGAGCGCCTGATGACAATGCCATAGTGTGAAGTGCAGCAGCGCATTCATGCGCCCATTCGGCACGTTATTGGATGACGATAGCGTGATGCGGCGGCGGCAAGCCAAGGGCGTCAAGGCGTTTTTCTTGGCGGCGGAGTGTGGTGCGAATTCCCAAATTCCAGCGTTGTTTAGGAGTGGCCAGTGAAATGAACGTTAATATGAACGAGTGGGAAAATCCGGGTGTAGTTCAGCGCAATAAAGAACAGGGGCATGCCACATATATCCCGTTTCCGGATGCCGCCTCGGCGAAGGAAGAGGCGGAGCAGGCTTCACCCTTGTTTGCCTCGCTCAATGGCCCATGGAAGTTTCATTGGGTGAAGAAGCCGTCCGAAGCACCGGCGGATTTTTTCCGGGAGGAGTACGATGCGAGCGGATGGGGGGAGATTCCCGTGCCCAGCAATTGGCAGTGCGAGGGGTATGACGTTCCGATCTATGTCAATTTGCGGAATCTGTGCCATCCGGCGCAGCCGCCGGAAACCAATCCTGAGTTCAACCCGGTGGGTTGTTACCGCCGCACTTTTTCGATCCCGGAATCCTGGGAAGGGAAACAGGTTTTTCTGCATTTCGGCGCGGTGCAATCCGCCTTGTGGGTCTGGGTGAACGGGCGGGAGGTGGGTTACAGCCAAGGCAGCATGACCCCGGCGGAATTCAATATCACGCCCTATTTAAAGCCGGGTGAAAACATGGTGGCGTGCCGTGTGTTCCGGTGGTGTGACGGAAGCTATTTGGAAGACCAGGACATGTGGCGGCTCTCGGGCATTCCGCGTGATGTGTTTCTGTTCGCCGCGCCGCCCCTGCGTCTCCGCGACTTCTTTGTGTATCCCGATTTGGACGCGGCGTACCGGAACGGCACGTTGACGGTGCTGGCCCGGATTCACAACCACACGGAAGAGATGCTGGTGTCCGTGCGGATGCGCGCGGAATTGTTCGATGCCGCCGGGCGGCTTGTGGGTGAAAAAGAAAACAAGGGGATGTTTCCCATCGCCCCGGAAGCGGAAAAGCGCCTGGTGTTTTCCGTGGACACTCCGCGGAAATGGTCGGCGGAAGACCCGTATCTCTACACCCTGGTGCTTACCCTGATGGATGGGGCGGGACAGGTGTTGGAAGCGGTGCGCTGCAAGACGGGGTTCCGCAAGGTGGAGCGCAAAGACGGGCAGTTGCTGATAAACGGCTGCCCCGTGAATATCATGGGGACCAACCGTCATGATCATGATCCCGAACATGGGAAAGCCGTGACCGAGGCCGGGATGCTCCAGGATATCCTGACGATGAAACGGTTCAACATCAACGCGGTGCGCACGTCACATTATCCCAATGCGCCGCGTTTTCTCGAATTGTGCGATGAATATGGGCTGTACGTATTGGATGAAACCGATCTGGAATCCCACACGTTTTGGGGGCAGTTCGCCAATGACCCGGAATGGGAAACGGCGTTTCTGGACCGGGCCATGCGGATGTTTGAACGCGACAAGAATCATCCCTGCATTTTCGGCTGGTCTTTGGGCAATGAATCAGGATACGGCCCGAATCACGACAAGATGGCGGATTGGCTGCGCGCGCGGGATCGCACCCGTGTGATCCATTATCATCCGGCGGAGGAATCGCCGATGCTGGACATCATCGCGCCGATGTATCCCAGCCTGGAAGAGTTGATTGCGTTGGCGAAAAAGGACGATGACCGGCCCATCATCATGTGTGAATATGCGCATTCGATGGGGAACAGCACGGGGAATCTGAAGGAGTATTGGGACGCCGTCCGCACGTATAAGCGCCTGCAGGGCGGCTTTATCTGGGACTGGGTGGATCAATCGCTCCGGCAACAGCGGACAAAGCGCCTCCGGGACCGGGCTTCGGACTTGGCGTGTTTCGTTGTTGGTGATATCATCGAACACGGGGGCGGACCCGCCCTGAAGGACGGGTACGTGGCCGTGCCGCCGAGTCCGGCGCTCAACATGACCGGCGATGCCATCACGATTGTGGCCTGGGTATGCCCCGAATCCCACGAATATCAGAACGTATTTGTGAGCAAGGGGGACCAGTTCATCCTCTATCAATATGAAATGATTTCGCTGGCCTTTGATCTTGATCTGGGCGAACGGCTGCTGGTGACCGCGCCGATTCCGGAGAATTGGTTCGGTCAATGGCATGTCATTGCCGCGGTGTATGACGGCCAGAGTGCAAAACTGTATATTGACGGCACCTTGGCGGCGGAGAAAGCGGCGCGAGGCAAGATGCGGCCGTATCCGTGTTCGGTGTTTGCCGGACGCAATCCGGTGAGTGAAAATGCGTGCCGGGGGCACATCCGCCGGGTGGGCCTTTTTGATCATGCGCTGAAGGAGGATCAATTGCTTTGCGCGGCGGATACCCCTTGGGCGGGGGCGGTGTTGTGGCTCGATTTCGCACAAGTGGAAACCACCGGGGAATCGTGGCTGGCGTATGGGGGGGATTTGGCGGAAATGCCGACCGACGGTTCATTTTGCGGGAACGGTTTGGTGGATGCGGATCGAAAGCCGCATCCCGGTCTCTGGGAATGCAAGAAACTGTTCCAGCCGGTGGACGTCACCGCGGATAATCTTGCGGAAGGCCGGTTGCGGGTGCGGAACAAAAACTTTTTTGTCTCCTTGGAATATCTCGATATTGCCTGGCGGCTCACGGCAAACGGCGAAGTGATGGAGCAGGGAGTATTGCCGCCCCTGGATTTAGCGCCGCAGGAAAGCCGTGTGATTTCCCTTCCTTTCACACTTCCCAAGGCCCGGCCCGGTGTGGAATATGGCGTGTCCATTCATTTCTCTCTTGCACAAGACTTCCTGTGGGCGCCGCAAGGGCATGAGGTGGCTTGGGAGCAGTTCTTGCTGCCGGTACAGGCGCCGGACGGTGCGCCGGACGATGTGGAAGCCGCGTCCATGTTGTCGGTGGAGGAATCCTCGGAAGGGGTGGCCGTGGCCGGCGAAGATTTTCGGATTACCGTGGATAGCCATTCTGGAATCATTTCGTCTTGGCAGTATAAGGGCATGGAGCTTCTCGTAGAGGGTATTTCCCTGAATCTATGGCGTGCGCCGACGGATAATGACCGGATTCCGAAGACCAGTATTGCATGGCGCAATGCCGGATATTATGGAGTCACCACCCGTGTTAAGAAACGGACCGTGGATGCTTCCACGCCGGAGAAGGTGATTGTCCACGTTGAGTTCGAGGCGATGGGCGGCAACCAAGCTGTTTTGTTTGACGGTGTTTGGACCTATACCATCCGGGCGCGGGGCGAAGTGGCGCTGGCGCAAACCCTCACTCCGAAAGATGCCGCGCATTCGCTGCCGCGCATCGGTTTGCGCATGAAGCTGCCCCTGGATTTCAATACATTGGCGTGGTATGGCCGGGGTCCCCAGGAAAGTTATCCCGACCGGAAACAGGGGGCCGCGCTGGGAATGTATTCCGAAACGATTGCGGCGGGCGGCTGCCCGTATCTGGTGCCGCAGGAATATGGCAACAAGACCGATGTGCGCTGGGCGGTGTTAAAGCGCGCGGACGGGGCGGGCCTCAAGGTATACGCGGACGGGGAGTGGTTTCAGACGGGCGCGCATCCCTATTCCCTGGAGCAACTCACCGAGGCGATGCACCGGATGGTGCTGTATCCGGACCATGCCATCAGCCTGTATGTGGATTTCGCGGTGTCGGGATTGGGCAATGGCAGTTGCGGGCCGGGCCCTCTGCCGGAATACCTCATTCAACCCCAAGTCTTCAGGAACAGGATTCGGTTTTGCCCGGTGTGCGGATAGCCTGCGTCAGGCGGGCGGCAGCGGGCTGTTGTGCTCGTGCGCGATCCGCCATTTGCCATCCTTCTTGGTCAGGATAAAAGTAGACCAGGAACGGTCGGTTACAGGCTGCTTTTTCTCGGAGGTGGTGGCGTTGGTCAGAATCCGGGTGGTGGCCCAGGCCACCTCGCCATTCAGGCGGATTTGCAGGTCCTCGGTTTTGAACTCGAATGTGGCGAAATCCTTGGCGAGTTGCTGGCGGTATTTGTCGAAGGCGGCGGTCACATCGTTGCGGCCCCGGTGGGTTTCGCCGCCGGGCCACATCATATAGACGTCTTCCGTGTAGATATCGGGGGTGAGCTTGGCGTCGCCGGGAATTTTGGTGAACGACAACTGTTGTTGTATGGTTTCACGGATGGCCGCTTCGTCGTCCGCGGCCCAAGCCGCGGCGGCCGCCAGCAGGCCGAAAACGGTCACAATAATAGTCGTGCGCATTGTCCAAAGAATCTCCTGTCCGGTGCTTATTTATTCCGCTTTCGCTTTCTGGCCCTTGGCCCCGTCCCACGTGCCGCCCGTGCCCAGGGTATAGCGGTACACCTCTCTTCCCGTGATGTCGGTGGGAATGTCGGCTTCCTTGGCCAACGCTTCCGTGCGGGTGGGCACGCGTCCGCTTTGATACAGCCGGTAGGCGAATTCAATGTAGCCGTAATAGCCTCTGGGCACGGCATCCGAACTTTTACCTATCGCGCTGGCTTCAAGCGGGTAATAGCTTTCGTACACTTTTTTTTCTTTGTAATACATGCCGCGCAAGCCTTCATTCTGGAATTTGACGGTTCCCTGGCCTTGCGCGAGATTCAGGCGTTTCAGTTCGGAAGCGCCAACGGGATCCAATTGTTTGAAAATCTTTTCGGATTCCGGCACATACCCCGGCGGCGGTTTTCGAAGGCCGAAATCCGTGAGCACTTTATTGGCCACTTCGCCCGGGGTGCGCTGGCAGGCGGCCAACCCCAGGCAAACGATGAGAATCAGTAGTTTTTTCACGATACGACTCCGGTGTCCGTTAAGTATCCGGGGACAGTATAGCACGGAAGGAGGCCGGAGATGGAATGGTGTGCCAAGCTTAGCGGATGTAATCGAGGAGGCTGGGCTGGATGACCCGTGCCGCCGCGCTCAAGGAGGCCTGGTAGGCGTTGGATTGTGAATTCAGGTTGACGACCACGTCCGCGTAGTCGGCGTCGAGGTTGTCTGATATCACTTCCTGAAGCTGGGTATTGATGTCCCGGAGGTTGGCATCCATGGTCTCCACGCGGGACTGGGTGGCGCCCAGCCGGGAAACGGCCACCATTAGTTGGTCCTGGGCATTCACCAGGTTTTGCAGGTCCGTCTGGAGGGCGGCCGTGCCGCCGGCGCGGAGATTATCGCGGATATTGATCAACGTTTGGAAGATATCCACGGAGGAACCACTGGTCTGGAGGAATACGGTCTGGCCGTTTTCATTCACTTTGATGCGGTTCTTGGCGGCAATCTCGACTTCAAAGGTTTCGGTGTTTCCCTCGAACGCCACGGCGGTGATTTCTCCGTTGGCGTTGCGGGTGGCGGTAAAGGGCACGGTGGCGGTGCGGGTGCCTCCGAATACATACCGGCCATTGCTGTTGTAATTGGATTGGCTGAGCACATCTTCAAGGATGGAATTGATTTCCAGGGCGATCTGGTTGCGTTGGGTTTGTCCGTTGGTGTCGTTCAGGCCTTGAAGGGTCAACTCATAGGCGCGTTGACGGAAATTTTCGACCGTGGTGACGGCCGTTTCCGTTTCCGTGAGATAGGGGCTGATGCTGGAGATATTGGTGAGGTATTGCTTGTTTTGCGCCAGAACGCTTTGGGCATCCACCGCGCGCCGCGCCGCCATGGGGTTGTCCGAGGGGCGGTTCACGGTTTGTCCGGTGGACATTTGTTCCTGCAGGCCCAATATGCGGCGGTTTTGAAGGCTCAGGTTGCGCAGCACCCGGCTGACCATCATCTGTTGTGTAATGCGATAGGAACTCATGGCTTATCCTCGTGTGTCAATCACGGCGGGATTGGCCGCGGCGCAGCCCGTTTCCCCGCCCTTTCCGTCATAACTGACCGGTTCGGAAGGAATGCATTCCAGCAGGGTTTTCATGGCTTCATTGACAACGCCCAAGGAACGCTGGATGACCTGCACATTGTCCTGGACAACCTGCTGGGTTTCGCCGAGCACGCGCCGCATCCGGGCTTGAAATTCACGCAACCGGGTTTTCCAGGGTTCGTGAACGGCGGCGATTAAATCCGACAAGGTTTGATGTTCTGCGGACAATTTGTAGGCATCCACGAGACACCGCACCAGCGTCAAGCGTTCACGTTCCGCATACACGGCCTCCCGGATCAGCGCGTTCAAGGCCACGGTCTTGGCTTCGAGGTATTCCAGGTCGTGGGCGCGCGCCGCTTTTCCTTGGGCAATGCAAATTTCCAGAACGTTTTCCTGCCGTTCCAGTTCATCGTCAAACAATTCGCAAAGTTGCTTCAATACCTGTTCCATGATCTATCACTCGGATTGGGCCTTAAAATACGCGGTCAATTCGCCTTTGGAGAGCTGACCGTCGCTATTGGCGTCCAGCCGTTCAAAGGTCGCCTGTTCCAAACCACTTTCCGCCCGGCTTAGCAAACCGTTGCCGTCCACATCCCGTTTGCGGATGAAATCGGCACTTTGCAGTCCAAGCCGCTGTTTTTCCGTTTTGCCGGTCTTGGCGGTGCTGGAGGTGTTGGTTTCCAGGGCTTTTGTCAGGGCTGATTCAAATTCTCGTTTTGCCGCCTTTGATTGGCGAAACTCACGCACCAAATGCGCTGTCTCGCGGAGCGCCAT
Organism: uncultured Nitrospirales bacterium; assembly: GCA_964466925.1. GTDB lineage: Bacteria > Hydrogenedentota > Hydrogenedentia > Hydrogenedentales > CAILVY01 > CAILVY01. Next base: position 296 of record CAYXPO010000160.1, on the reverse strand, counting down.
GCCTGCCGCGCTAATCGCCAATAGGTCCATTAGAATCGCCTCCCGGCAGGCGCATTCACGGCGTCTGCGTTGTTTATCGGCGCGGTGGGCGCCGCGCTTAACTTCATTTGTTCCCGCATTTGCTTGGCCAGGCCGAATTGGCCTGATTTTGCGATTTGCCCCGCCCAATGGTCGTCGAGCATTTGCTCGAAGAACTCTTGCTGGGAGGAGTGTCCGAACAGAGTGCTCTTCGACACGGTCTTTCGCATTTCCTGCAACAGTTGATAGAGAAAAACGCGTTCAAATTCCTCGAACGC
>CAYXPO010000159.1:0-9080 GCA_964466925.1 uncultured Nitrospirales bacterium | reverse complement strand
TCAAACTGAATGGAGGAAATCATGGTGACGAAGGCGGAGGCCAGGAACCCGGAAAGCAACAGGGCCGGCGCGCCCATTCTGAAGCGTTCGCCCCGGAAAAGCTGCCGAACCGCCCAAATCACAAACAGCATCCAGATGCCCCAGAGAAAATAGACATTGTCTTCAAAATAGGTGTAGCCGTCGTGCCAGGGGCGGAATAACGCAAGAACGATCAGGCCAAGCGAGGGATGCACCCATCCCGCGCCCGCCGTCAGGGGCAGGAGCCAAAACACGGTGGCAATATCCCAGCTTTCCGTGCTTACTAGTTGCGGGTAAGGCAAGTTCATCATCCAGGCCAGAAGGATGCGCACGCCATGCAGCCGGTTCACATACGCCAGGGCAAGCAGAATAATTCCCCATCCCAGTAACGCCAGGGCGATCATCACGGCCGTGCGCGGTGAACAGAACTCTTCCGGCCAAAGCGCGCCCCGGGATAATTGGTCCAAGGGCCGCGGGGAGGGCTCCACCGTGTGCTTTTGCAGCATTTTCTTTTTCACAACTACCTTCCATCAAAGGTTATGCCGACCCCGCGCCGCCATTGCCGTTCCGTCATGGCAATGAAGATTCAGGATGAGCACCCGCGTTTATTCCACGCTATAGGGTATCAGACTTCGCATGCGCGTTCATCAGCAACACAATCAGCAGGAAAATCCCGAGGGTCTGCCCCAGGATGATGAAGGTGCCGCCCATGTCAAGCACGGGCAGCAAGGCCGCCCCCATGCCGGCCACCGCGGCCACTAGATAAATAAACGCCACGGCCTGATGCGGGGTCATGCCCAAATCCACCAAACGATGGGAAAAATGCCGCTTGTCGCCCAGCATGATGTTCTGGCCGTTGCGCCACCGGATATACACCACGCTGAAGGTGTCGAACAGGGGCACGCTCAGGGCGAGAATCGGCGCGGCCACCGCGATGCGCGAAGGGGTGGATTCCACATGAAAGGTGCCGATGACCGCCACCGTGGCGAGAAAATAGCCGTTGAACATGGCCCCGGCATCCCCCATGAAAATCCGGGCCGGGCTGAGGTTGTGGTAAAGGAAGCCCGCCACGGCCCCGGCGAACACCATGAGCAGGAACCGCGCGAGTTGATCCTCATGCGGCTGCAGGCACAAGAAGAAGGAATAGGCCGCAATAATGGAAACCCCGCCGCACAGGCCGTCCATATTGTCCAGAAAGTTCATGGAATTGGTGATGAGAATGACCCAAAAGATGGTAACCGCGGCGGAAATCCACACATTGGAGAGTACAAAAAGCTCGATCCGGTTCCCCGCCGCCACCAATACAATCGCCGCCGCCACCTGGCCGAACAATTTGGTCCAAGGGGTCAATACTTTGAGATCATCAATAATCCCCAGGACAAAAATCATGAACGTGCCCAGCAGGATGCCCGATAGCTTGGACCAGCTGCCCTCCCCCAATAACAGCACGAGCTGGCGTTCCAGCCAAGCCAGGTCAAATTCGCGCATCAACAACAACGCCAGCACATGCCCCAGCACAACAATGTAAAACGTAAACACAAAGGCCACGCCGCCCAGCAAGGGAATGGGTTCGCGGTGAATCTTGCGCTCACCCGGATGGTCCACAAGCCGCCAGCGGTGCGCCACACGGCGCATCCAGGCCGTCAGCCCAAGCGACACAAGGAACGCCAGGGTCATCGCGTATACAAACATTATGTATTGGTGTTGTTGTATGAAACCCAACATGCCATTGCTTCCTGATACAGCTTAAATTCCTCTTTCGCCACGGCCTCCGCGTGAAACTCCCGCGTGATGCGTTCCCGGGCATACGCGCCCATGCGCACTCGGCGGGCCGGGTCCGAAAGCAGGGCGTTGACCGCCTCCGCCAGCCGCGCGGGATCACGCGGCGGCACATTCACGCCGGTCCGGCCATCCTGGTTAATAAACTCCACGCCGGTGCCGAGGGTGGTGGCCACCACGGGTTTGCCACACGCATGCGCCTCCATGATGGAAATGCCAAAGGCCTCGCTCCGCTCCACGGACGGGAACACAAACACGGCACAGGCATGCAAATGCGCCACCAGTTCTTCATGGCTCAACGCGCCGGGGAAAACGGCGTTTACGCCCAGTTCTCGCGCCAACGCCATGCATCCCGGACGTTCCGGGCCGTCGCCCGCGATCACGACCCGGGCACGGATATTCGCCGCGGCCCGGACCAGATACGGCAATCCTTTGTAGTACCGGTGCATTCCGGAAAACAACACAAAATCGCCGCCATACTCCGCGCGCAAGGCCGCCACCCGCGATTCTTCGGGGTGCTGAAACTCTTCCGGCAAAATACCCAGGGGCACCACCCGGCATCGAGCACGCACTTCCGAAAGAACCGGCGACGTGGCCATGTAGGGCGCGGAGGTGGGCAGGATCATAGCAGCTTTGCGTAAAAATTGCATTAAAAAGGGGCGGTATACTTTCATCGCCGCCGCCTGACGGACCACGTCGCTGTGATACCGGACCACGAGGCACCCCTTGGGCCGCGCCATCAGCCAGGACAATTCCGCGGTGGGATTGGGCGCATGCACCACCACCACATCCGCGGAACTCCGCCGAAGATGCCAGGGAAAGGCCGGAGAAACCGGGGCGCTCTGGAACCGGCCCCACTCCCCCACTTCCCGCACGCGCGTCCCATCCCGTTCGGTTTCCCGCGTGTGCCAAGACCGGCTGCACACCAGCGCCTCCACCTCGGCCCATTGCCGTTGAAACCGGCACATAAGCCCTATATGACGCTCCATGCCGCCCAGCACCGGGGGGCAAAAGTCTTTATATACATGCAGAATTTTCACCGTGGTCCGTCCGCCCCGGGGTTCACTTGGCGTGAGCACGAAAACAGGGAAGTATGTTGTTCACAAACCAGTTTCCCGGAAAAACAGAACCGATCAAAATCCCGGTTGGAACGGGCCGGAAACACAACGGCTTTAGTAAATACCGGGGAGCAAACCACGAGAGCCGCCAGAAATCCAACTCCGGCAAGACCCAGCCATTCCCTGTGCGGCAGCTTGATTTTTTTCATTACCCTGCACCAACAGTTATACCCCGTATTCTAAAGCATCCGCCCAATCCTGCACAACACGGCATAAAAATCTGGAGGGAAGGCTGGCGGACCCACAGGTGGGAAAAGCGCGTACAAAGGGGGAGGGGCTTTATTAACGATAATTTGCGAAAACAAACCAGCCCTTGTCAAGTCTTTTGTATACCGAAAAAGAACAAGCCCAAAAAAATGCACAACTGCTTTATTTTCTTATAGTTATGAGAATTATGCGCAAGAGATGATTCTTCCGGGAGGCAAAATTTATCGTTCTTGACAGCGCCGCGTCAACTGTTTATCTGTAGTCCCACACGGGAGGGATTGACGGCCAAAGCCAAACCCTGAATTTTTTTTGCTTGCAATTTATTAGATTTTAGTACATGATAAAGACACCTGAAGGCCGGATCTGATTGAGCAGAATCGGACGCCGGGCGTATTACGCCCCGTTCGGCGCAAAACCGGCGCGGATGGGAATGTTTGCGGGGTCTGGGCGGGCCAGCGAAACAGGAAATGTAAGGAGAGGTAGCACTCATGAAAAAGCAAGGTTTCACATTGATTGAGCTCTTGGTCGTGATAGCGATCATTGGCATTTTGGCGGCGATCCTGCTTCCAGCGCTGGCGCGCGCTCGTGAATCGGCCCGCCGCTCAAGTTGCCAAAACAACCTCAAAGAATGGGGTTTGGTGTTCAAAATGTACGCCAACGAAGCGAAAGGCGAACGTTGGCCCTATCTGCAATGCCTGAAAAAAGAAGGCGATGGTTCGGTCTACGGCGATGCCGTGGCGGCCGGACCGCAAGTTGACACATTTTATCCGGAATATTTGTCTGATCCGAACATTGCCATCTGCCCGTCTGACGCCCAAGAAACAAAGTCCTACTTGTGGCGCGACGATGGTGTGTGCTGGTTTGGTGATGACGGCACCAGCTTGGCGGAGCCGGAAAAGATTGACGCCAGCTATTGCTATTTGGGCTGGGCGTTTGACCGCTTGTTGAAAATGGGACCCCCGGAACCCATTTCCAATTTCACAACGGTCGGCGACACCATTGACTTGATCGGCGGCACTCTTCCCTCGGGCGACATTTGCGCTCCCGCGCAATTTGGCGCCGCGGTGGATTGCTTGTTCAACAAAGCAACGCCGTATCTGACGACGCTGGTGTCCGACAGCGCCTCCTCGGCGGATGCCGCGGAATGCCGGAAAAAGATTGATGAAGACATCGAGCTGGTAGGTGATGGCATGGATTACACCGGGTACGGGAACGGCGGCGGCAACGTGATTTACCGCCTCCGTGAAGGTATCGAACGCTTCCTGATCACCGACATCAACAATCCGGCGGCCACGGCCCAAGCGCAAAGCGAATTGTTCGTGATGCTGGATCAGTTCGCGAACACGGGCGCGGTACAGTTCTTCAACCATGTTCCCGGCGGCTGCAACGTATTGTGGCTGGACGGTCACGTGTCATTTGTGAAGTATGTGACGAGTTCGGGTCCGTGCGACGATCAAGGCGCGAACAACCCCGTGCTGCCCTCGTTGGGCGTGATCGTGGGCGCCATCGCGGGTGCCAACAGCTAAGACTGGTTCTAGCGTATTTTCACCCCGGAATGCTGCTCCATTCCGGGGTTCTTCTTTATCCGGAACGGGGGGAGGGCGGGGTTCCCGTTTGCAGTTTACGGGCGTGTTCAGTGTACAATGCGTCCCCTGAAATCCAACCGGGCGAAGGAAACATCAACATGAATTCGGACATGCGGCGAAGAGACTTCCTCAAGGGCGCGGTGCTTACCGGCGCGGGTTTACAGGCGGCGCAGACCGGCGCCCAAGAACAGAACGCCCCGCAACCGCCCGCCGGCCCCATGATGGCCCCGCCGCCGGATCAGAAAATTCCCCGGCGGAAATTGGGAAAAACCGGGGCGGACACCCCCATCTTGATCATGGGCTGTTGCCAAACCCTGGACGCCACGTATGACAAACGCCTGCACCGCGCCTACAACCTCGGCGTTGACCATATTGACACCGCCCAGATGTACGCTGAAGGGCAATCCCATAAAACCCTGGCCCCTTTTATTAAACAGGTGGGAGACCGTAAGAAACTATTCATCACCTCAAAAGTCTTTCAAAAAGGCGAGGACGGAATCCCCGAAGCCTTCAAGACCAATCTGGACCTTTGCCTGAACGACTTGGAAACAGACTACCTGGACATGTATCTCATGCACATCGTCCAGTCTCCCCGCCTGCTCGAACCCGAATTCCTCAAGATGGCCGATGAATTGAAAAAAGCGGGAAAAATCCGCTTCTTCGGGTTCTCCTGCCACCACGGCGACTCCATTCCAACCCTCATGAACAAGGCCGCCGCCGTGGGCGGGATTGACGCGGTTATGTTCCGCTACAGCTTCCGCGAGTGCGGCGATCTCGAACTTAACAAGGCCATGGACGCCTGTTACAAGGCGGGCATCGGCCTCATCGCCATCAAAACCCTCGCCTCGGTTCCCGATGATCAGGAGCAAGTGAAGCAGTTTCAATCGAAAAACTTCACCCTGATTCAGGCCAAGCTGAAAACCGTCTGGGCGGACGAACGCATTGCGGGTATCGCCTCCCAAATGGGCAACGTGCAACAGGTCCTGGAAAACGCCGCCGCCGCCATTTCCCCCGTGAAACTTTCCATGGAAGAATACATGCAGTTGCATCGCTTCGCCGGAAATTCCGCCCATCAGCATTGCAAGGGCTGCGCCGGGATTTGCGAAGCCTGCGTCGAGTCCCCCTTGCGCATCGCCGACACCCTCCGGTATCTGATGTATGCGGAGTGTTACCATCAGCGTGATATGGCCCGCGCCCTCTATGCGGAATTGCGCGAAGAGGAACGGCACTTCGATACCGTAGACCTCACCCGCGCCGCACAGGCGTGCCCCCAGGGCATTCCATTGGCGGAACGTTTGGCCCAGGCCCGGGCACTACTCGCCTAGTGACGGCAGTCCCCTCTCGTCTGCTCTTGGCGGGAAGAATCTTGTGGGTAACTGGCTTCCAAAATCAAAGGAAGACGGAGTGGACCTTACCAGTCTTTCGTGACTTCGCGCGCAATACTTCTCAAAAAATCTGTGCCACTCGGTGTAATCTGTGGATACTCCTTCTTATCCGCACAAATCCGCCGAATCCGCGATATCCGCGTTCCATTCTTTGGCTGCTGCTAAACTTCGTGGTCTACTCTCGGGGTTCCGCAATCCGCAATTCATCCCTTGGTTGCGCCCAGCTCACGCTGTGCTTTTTTGATCGCTTGTATACCCTGATGGGCGGCGCGGTAGACATCCTCGATAAGCCAGCCGTCAATCATAATCCATCCGTTATAGCCGCCTTCCCAAAGCGTTTTCAGCGAGGCCTGCATATCGCAATGCCCGTCGCCGCACGGGAGATGCTTGGAGGTGCCGCCAAAGAGCGTGCCATCCGTATCGGTGAGATGCACATGCCCGATATGCTGCACGCCCAGGGTCTTGAGCATTTCCTCGGGCTTTCCTTTGCTCCCCGACATCACGTCGAAGTGGCTGGGATCGTAATTGGTCCGGCAGGCGGGATGATTCACGGCACTCAGGATTTCCTGCAAGTGTTGAAGCGTGTTGAAGAGGAAGGGCGGCTCGATTTCAAACGAAAGATGCATCCCCGCATCGGCGCACATCTTCGCCGCCTCGCGATAACTCTCCGCCAACCGCTGTATGGCCTCCCCCACGTCCTTATTGCCTTCCAATCCGCCCCCCGGCCAATGCCCAATGAACACACAGCCCAATTGCTGCGCCAGCCGCACCTTCGCCTGAAAATCCGACAGCCACGCCTTGCGCGCATTCCCATCCGCCGTATAGCATCCCGAACCGCCCGTCTGAAATGTGTAGATACGCAGTCCATATTGATCATACATCCGTTTCAAGGCCGCGATGCGATCCGCCTCCTCCGGCCCGGGATATCCCCCCATCGGCCAGCCCTCGACCAGTTCGATGCCATTAAACCCCTCCTTCACCGAAAAATCCAATATCTCCCATATCGGATAGGTCTTCTTATATCGATCCGCCGAGGACATGAATCCATTCAGTCCCAATCCGCATTTCCACTCCGGCGCACCCCGCTGCGCACCGGCAATACCGCTCATGCCCACCAGGGCCGCGCCCAGCATAAAACTGTCCGTCATCCATTCCCGCCGTGAAATAGTCATCGTATTCCCTTTCCGTTTGCCCCCGGAAAACTACCGGCTTCGTCCGAGGGATTTCTGATTATACCGCAACGCGTATTTTATGCATAGAAATCGAATATTGGTAAGTTCCGCTTCGCTTCATCCACCCTGATTGAATGAATCATGCGCAGGAGGGGCATGTGAGGGTGAGGTGCATTTGTCTCCGGTGGAATGTTCCATTACACTAGGAGGCGGCGGAAAAAGCAACCACGGATGTTGAACGCAACGGGAGAATACATCATGCGCTACACGCTGCATCATTATGGGCCTTCACATTTCTTTGCCGGGCTTCTGCTGCTATTGACAGCCCTGGCAGGCAATGTTTATGGGAGTGTGGAGGTGAATCAACCGGGGCTGGATATCGCGCCATTTGCACTGCCGAATACGCCCGCGAATGAGGTATGGTTCGAGGAGCCGCGGGACATCGCCCGGGTCATGGTCGAGTTCAAAGCCCAAGCGCCCGTGGACATCGCTTTATCGTATTTGCACAGAACGTGGCCGGGAACGTTTGTCGAAGAGTATGAACAGCAAAACACGGTGGCCCGCTTCGGCTGGGTGCACCGCGATGATTGGTTCAATACAAAATGGCAACCAGCGGCGGTGAAGGCAACCGCGGAGGGGGATCGGCGGATTTGGATCGCATTTGATGAACTTGCGAAGGAGTTTCCGGAACAAAAAGACCGTATGGTGGATTTTCGGCGCACCTTGGGAATTCGGGTGGAGGCGGACCCCGGCACGATTCAAAAAATTGCGGTCTATACCGCTTCGCACCCCGCGAAAACCACACTGCGCGTGGAATTGGATGCCGGAAAACAAACAGACTCAAAAAAACTGCGTCTGGAAGGATATAACGCCCAAGTGGAGGCCCTCGCGGCAGTGAGCGGGGTATCAGTGGACGGGAACACGGTCAATATGGCCGGTTCTGATTCAAAACGTTTCACGGTTTCCATTCAGCACATGACACCCGCGCATGCCTATTGTAATGATGACGGCCTGATAACTTTTTTCCTGGACGATGACGCCTTTACCATTTCGCTCTCGAGCCTGGAAAAGGAAGGTCCCATCTGGTTTGAGGATCGGGGCGTGTACATTACGCGACAGGAAGATGCCACAACCTTCGATGAATATGCGGCCCGCACGAAGGATTCCAAGACCATTGCGCAACAGGTGTTGGACTATGACGAGCAAACCCTCGCCGGCGCGATGAAAGGCCAGCCGCGCGCGCATGAGGTGAGTTACAATCTGGGCTGCGATCACGCCCGCCAGCGGTTCTGGCTCGAAGCCAACGGCGATTTGTTGCTGATCAAGCACAACATCAACTGGACCCCCGGAAAAGACACCGATAAGTACAAGTCCATGAACAATGCCCGCCTCTTTTTCGGTCTGGAAAATTGGCCGGTTATTGCCCGGTTCCCCGATCCGGAACCGGTTCTCGCCTACACCATTCAAGCCCGCCGCGCCGGAATTACCGTGGAACAGAAATCGTTTGCCGTGCCCTTAATGACCCCGATGTGCGGCGGAACCTGGGGCGGTGACGACACCATGGTGGCCATGGTGCGGCTCCGGTTTACGAACGAGGGCGCGGAACCCGCTACCATTCATTTCCCCCTCCAATATTCCCAGGATTCCAACAAAGTATCCCACCGGCTCGATTCCAAGAAAAACTTTATTGTACCCAAGAGCCCCAAGGACACCCTGATTCTCAAAGAGGATGGTGTGTTCAGTAAATTCAAGGAAGAAGAGGTTTTGCGGTGGAAATTCCAGACCGCCATGAACCTCTCGCAAGAAGAACGAAGC
>CAYXPO010000158.1:0-9080 GCA_964466925.1 uncultured Nitrospirales bacterium | reverse complement strand
GAATATTGAAGTGACGCGCCAGTTCGGCCACCCGTTCCAGATCATGCCGCCCGCTGAGCGTGGGCTCCGTGATAATGAGCACCAGGGAGGCGCCCGTGATGCTGGCGATGACCGGGCATCCTATTCCGGGCGGGCCGTCAACCAATATCAGCTCTTTGCCCTGTTCCACGGCAATCTGACGCGCTTGCTGGCGCACGAGGCTCACCAGTTTCCCCGAATTTTCCGCGGCGATGCCGAGCCGCGCGTGCACCATGGGGCCGTGCCGTGTGTCCGAAATGTACCATTCCCCGGCGCGCCGTTCCGGAAAATCTATCGCTTTTGCAGGGCAGGCATCCACGCACACGCCACACCCTTCACAGGCCAGCGGATCAATGGCAAAGACGGCCTTGGTTTCCGCGCCCAGACTCTCCTGCATTGCATGGAGCATGTCAACGGATCGGTTGGGGCAGGAGCGTACGCAGAAATCACAGTCGTCGCAGGCGTGCGCGGAAGCGCGCAGCATCCACTCGACATCCATGCCGGACGTTTGCTTCACCGCGCCAAAGCGGCAATGCACCAGACACGCGCCGCAGCCGGTGCAGGCCTCCTGGCGGATGATGGCCTCATTTCCACTGAAAAATTCATGAATGGAACGGGGTTCCGGCTGAAGGATCAAATGCAGATCCGCCGCATCCACATCGCAATCCACCAGCACCTTGCGTTCCGCCAGCGAGGCAAAAGCCGCAACGACACTGGTCTTTCCGGTCCCGCCTTTTCCGCTGATAACCACCAGTTCTTTCATTGTGTGATTCCCTGTATGGTGGGTGATGCGGCCCGCTGCATGCGAATCCGCTGGTCCAGTTGAACAAACAAACCACGCAGTCCGGGGACGGCGTCCACCGCCATTACCCCCCGCGAATAGGCCTCGGCGATGCGCCGGTCGTCGGAAATTTCCAACAATACGGGAATAGCTTCCTCGCGGCAATACTCCCCCACCCGGTCATCGCCAATATCACACCGGTTGACCACCACCCCGAAGGGAAGTCCCAATTGCCGCACGGTTTCCACGGCCAGTTTCAGATCGTGCAGGCCAAACGGGGTGGGCTCGGTCACCAGTACGACATAGTCACTGCCCTTGATGGCCGTGATGACGGGACAGGACGTGCCCGGCGGCGCATCCAGAATAACGTTAGTACCGGGAGGCAACGCCTCTTTTACCGCACGGATCAGTGGAGGAGACATGGCCGCACCCACGCGCAACCGCCCTTGAACAAAGGAAAGGTGGTCGGAATAGCCGGTTTCCACGACTCCAATGCCATGCTCTTTTTCGGATATCGCCTTGGCCGGGCAGGCGTAAATACACCCCCCGCACCCATGACATAACTCCGCGAACACCAGCACCTTCTCCCGCACACAGGCGATGGCGTTGAACCGGCACGCCCGCGCGCAACTTCCGCAACCCGTGCACGCGTCCGCATCCACCACGGGAACAGGGATTCCAACAGCCTTGCTGCTGTTCAGCGCGGGCTTCAAAAAGATGTGTCCGTTGGGTTCCTCCACGTCGCAATCCGCGTAGGTGACCCGCCCTTCCATGACGGAAGCCAGATTGACCGCCACCGTGGTCTTCCCGGTGCCGCCTTTGCCCGATGCTATCGCTACTATCATTACTGGGTTTGTCCTTTTTTCCAGTTTCGCCCTCGATTTTTCTACGCCCAATGCCCTTCCACATTGGCGCCGTCCGCGGGAATAAGCACACCCGAGGTGAAGGCCGCAATCGCTTCGGCCACGGTGCCCTGCGCGCCCACGACCACCTTGATCCCCGCCGCGGAAAGCGCCTTAAACGCCTTCGGGCCGCAATGGCCTGTAATAACTACGTCTCCACCAATGCGGGCCACGGTTTCAGCGGACTGAATGCCCGCGCCCTGCGCCGCATTCAAGTTCTGTACATTGTCATGCGCCTGAAATGCGCCGGTGGCACTGTCCACGGCGACAAAAAAGGCCGCCCGTCCAAAACGAGGGTCCACCCCCGCGTCCAGCGACGGCCCGGATGCCGAAACCACAATTTTCATCCCGGTGTCTCCATCAACTTTCCAACGTGTTATTTTCCGGCTGGGCCAGTTTCCATCGCTTCGATTTGCCGCGTAATCCCGTCAAGCTGCCGTTGAAGCATCCGCGCCTGTTCTTGCAGCGTGCGCTTCGCCGGTTCCGTTTCCGCCGCAGCGAATCCACGCGTTTCGGGCGGCATCCCGCGAAACCTGTTGCGGAGGCATCCTCCGCCGATTCCCCGTCCGGTTCCTTTGCCCATTCCACGGCCTCCGCAGCTGCCTGCGCCGCGTCCTGTCAGTGGACCTTTTCCCATCGGACCTGTTCCGTCTCTTCCTGGCATATTCAATCTCCTGTTTTTCCCCGCTCTTTGACGGGCGGATCATTTATTCTTGAAGGAAGCCGCCGGTCACCGCGAGCAGCGTTTACTGACCATTGGGCATCCACGATGCCTATATTGGCGTCTCTTTTTCCTGCATCCACAGCCTGGCATGGCAAAAGCCCGGTCCGGCAAGCGGCCGGCCGCCAACGCCTCCAGCACTTCGCCCAGTTCCCCCGAAACAAACGGGATCAACCGGATGCCGGACGCGGTGATCAACTCCGCCAAAGGCCGGGACACCGCGCCGCACACCAGCATGTTCACGCCCAAGGCACAAAGCCGGGCGGCCTTCTGGTGCGGCCTGTTTCCCGGAAAGGCTTCTTCCCGCCGGGCGAGTAACATTCCCGATTCGATTTCCGCGATCACCAGGGATTGCGCGGTATCAAGCACCGGGGATACCCGGCCTTGCCATACAGTTACCGCAATTTTCATGAGTGCTTCCTAAATCAAACACCAAATGACAACAAGAAGCATGCCAACATGGAATTTTGGACCTGTTTTATGTGTAAGTATTTGAAAAAAAATGGGATAAAGAAATTAGAGGTCCGTGCGCACTTTCCAATAAAGTCGCAAAAATACGATTAAAAGGAAACAATAGGGCGCAAAACAGCAACTCTATTTCCGTCCGGAATGCCCCGCGCGGCCGTCTTTCCCAGGAATCGAAAGGCCCAATGCTTTTATTTTTCGGAACAATGTGCTTTTGTGCATGCCCAAGGCTTTGGCCGCTTCGTTGCGGTTTCCGCCGCACCGCGCCAAGGCATCCACAATGGCCTGGGCTTCGGCGGCTTTCACCACGGAGTCGAACCCGGCAGGAGGATGCGGCAACAAAGCCGGGTGTTTTTGGGCGAGGGCTTCCGGAAGGCACCGTGGACAGATCACGGTATCCGGGCAAATCACAAACGCATGTTCGATGATGTTTTCCAGTTCACGGACATTGCCGGGGTATTCATGGGCCATGAGGATTGTCATGGCGTCATGGGATATTCCGTCAATATGCCGGCCATGGGTTTGGTTGAAACGGCGGATGAAATGGTCCGCCAAGAGGGGGATGTCTTCCTTGCGCTTGCGCAATGGCGGAAGTTCGAGGCGGACCACGTGAATGCGGTAGAAGAGGTCCTGCCGGAAGGTCCCTTTTTCCACAAGTTCCGCAAGATTTTTGTTGGAGGCCGTGACAATCCGTACGTCCGTCTGGAGCGATTGCGTTCCGCCCAGGGGTTCGTAGGCCTTTTCCTGGAGTACGCGCAGCAACCGTACTTGCAGGGCGGGGCTGATATCCCCTATTTCGTCCAGAAACAGCGTGCCGCCCTCCGCGAGGGCGAAACGGCCGGGCTTGTCTTTGTCCGCCCCGGTGAAAGCGCCCGCTTTGTACCCGAAGAGTTCCGATTCCAGCAGGGTGTCCGGAAGCGCCCCGCAATTGATCGCCACAAACGGCTTTTCATGCCGGGGGCTCATGAAATGCAGGGCGCGCGCGAGCAGTTCCTTGCCGGTGCCGGTCTCCCCCTCGATCACCACGGTGGCCCCGCTTGCCGCCACCTGCGGCAGAATGTCAAACAGCTTGCGCATCAGGGGGCTCCGGCTCACCATGTCGCCAATCTCGTAGCGCTGTTCGATTTCCCGGCGCAATTCCTCGACGAGGCTCAGGTCGCGGAAGGTCTCCACGCCGCCCGCAATCACGCCCTGAGCATCCCGCAACAGGGCCGTGGAGACGCTGATGGGAATGCGGCGGCCGCCCGCGTCCACGATGAAGGCCGATTTGTTGATGATCGGCTTGCCCGAATCCATGGTGCGGCGCAGCGCGCAATCCGTTTCACACATGCTCGCCCGGAAGACTTCACAACAGCGCCGTCCGATGGCCTCTTCGCGCGGGATGCCCGTGATTTCCTCCGCCGCCCGGTTAAACGAGGTCACGCGCCATTCATGGTTCACCGTGAAGACTCCGTCCGAGATGCTTTCGAGGACAATATGCGTGCTTTCCGGCGGCAGTCCTGTGTTTTGCGGTTTTCGTTTCATGGACATCAGAGTAGGGGGTATTCGGCGGTTCTTTCAAGTCAGAGAGGAAGGGGTTGTCCGCTTCACTTCGGAAGGGACAACCCCGGTGTTCATTCACGGGCTCGATTTCTTACGAGGCTTCGCTCAACGGGATGCCCAGGGCATCGGCCACGCCTTTCCCGTAGGCGGGATCGGCCTTCAGGCAGTTCTTGATGTGCCGAATCTTAATTTCCTTGGGCGCATCGCCCATGGCCCGCGCGGTATTCCCGAAGAGGGCCTCCTGTTGCGCTTGGCTCATCAGGCGGAACAACATCCCCGGTTGCGTATAGTAATCGTCGTCCTCGCGGTGATTCCAGTGATCGGCCGCGCCCTCAAGGGCGAGCGGCGGTTCGGCGAATTCCGGCTGTTGCTTCCATTCGCCAAAACTGTTCGGCTCGTAGCCCAAGGTGCTGCCGTAGTTGCCGTCCACCCGCATCGCACCATCCCGGTGATAGCTGTGGAAGGGACACCGCGCCTTGTTCACGGGAATCAAATGATGATTCACGCCCAGCCGGTAGCGCTGCGCATCGCCATAGGAAAACAAGCGGCCTTGCAGCATCTTGTCCGGCGAGAATCCGATGCCGGGCACGATATTGGCGGGATTGAACGCGGATTGTTCCACTTCGGCGAAATAGTTCTCGGGATTGCGGTTCAGTTCCATCACCCCCACCTCAATCAACGGGTAGTCTTTATGGAACCAGACTTTTGTGAGGTCGAAGGGATTATAGGGGCACTTCGCGGCGTCTTTCTCCGGCATCACCTGGATGAACAGGGTCCACTTCGGGAAATCGCCCTTTTCAATGCTCTCGTAGAGGTCGCGCTGATGGCTTTCCCGGCATTTCCCGATAACCGCCTCCGCTTCCGCGTCCGTGAGGTTTTTGATGCCCTGCTGGGTGCGCAAATGAAATTTCACCCAATACCGCTCGTTCTTGGCGTTAATCAGGCTGAAGGTGTGGCTGCCGAAACCGTGCATGTGGCGGTAACTGGCCGGGATGCCACGATCACTCATGACCACGGTCACTTGGTGCAAGGCTTCAGGGAGCGAGGTCCAGAAATCCCAGTTATTGAGCGCACTGCGCAAATTGGTGCGCGGATCGCGCTTGACCGCATGGTTCAAATCCGGAAATTTCAAGGGATCGCGCAAGAAGAAGACAGGCGTGTTGTTGCCAACCAGGTCCCAATTGCCCTCTTCCGTGTAGAACTTGATGGCGAAACCGCGGATGTCGCGTTCGGCATCCGCCGCGCCGCGTTCGCCCGCCACCGTGGAAAATCGGACAAACAGGTCCGTTTTCTTGCCCACGCTCGAAAAAATCTTCGCCTTGGTGTATTTCGTGATGTCATGGGTGACCGTGAAGGTGCCGTAGGCGCCGGAACCTTTGGCGTGCATCCGCCGCTCGGGAATGACCTCGCGGTCAAAATGCGCCAGCTTCTCGAGAAACCAGACGTCCTGCAGCAGCATCGGACCGCGCGGCCCGGCCGTCAGAACATTCTGGTTGTCCACCACCGGGGCGCCGGCATTGTTCGTTAGTTTTTTTTCGTCGCTCATGAGGTTTCTCCTTTCGGGATTCAGTGTTGGAACGGTGTGACGCCCGCTCCTGCTTTCTGTTCAATACAACTTACTCATTCCTAGTTCGTAAAACTTCTTATTACGCGGGGCAAAAAACAGCCTTAGCGCCGATGGGCTGATTTTTTGCATGCCACGCACAGGCCCTTCACTTCCAGATGGACGGATATGGGACGGCCAAACACTTTCGCCTCCTCCGGCATGGGCGGACACTCCATGCGTTCGCAAGAGAAATCGCGAATCAGGCCGCACTTCACACAGGTGAAATGATGGTGCGGCTCGCTGTTGCCATCAAAGCGAAGGCTCTCCTGACTCAACCCCACTATCGAAATCAATCCACGTTCCGCAAGCAGCTTCAGGTTCCGGTACACCGTATCGAGCGATATCATCGGAATCCGCTGCTTCACCCGGCGATACACCCATTCCGCATCGGGATGCCGCTCGGTGCCGATTACCGCGCGGAAAATCTCCACCCGCTGGTGCGTGACCTTCAGGCCAAGCCCCGCGCAGGCCTCCTGAAATTCCTTCAGGCGATGGTGTAAGGTTGTACTGTTCATGGTAATAATAATCATTCCTATATGCAAGTCTATCCTACTTCCCCTGAAATGTCAACCAAAAAGATGCAACCATGTTGTGTAACTTGGTTATGTTGGTTATTCCGCTTGACGAGTGGAAACTGCGCTCATATTGCCTGCAAGCTGATAGGGTCCATCAACTTGACACATCCTATGCCTGTTCACGCTCAAATCGAACAAGGCGGACCAAAATCCGTTGGAAGGTACCGGGGATTGGTTCATCATACTTATTTTCTTTAATTGACAAGGAATTTCGCTGACCAAGTCTTAAGTTGATGCGTCTTATTTCTTTGCGGTGATTTTCCCATTTTTCGTTTTTGATTTTCCAGGGGCGGGGTTTGTTTTCGTGGAAACCGCAGCGAAGTCTTTGAGGAGTAATGAGGGAGCGAAGTCTTTGTCAAGCACGAGTGTGGTGATAACGTCCGAATCAACAGCTGTACTTTTTAGTTTTGTTTCGCCGCCGCCTTGCGTCCAGGCGGCTTTCCATAGTGTTGCCAGCAATCGTGAACCGCGTGCCAAAGCCGCAATGGTCTCGTCCTGGTAGGTGTCCCAGAGTGCCTTGGCGGCAGCCTCATCACCCTTGTCCTTGTTGTCCAGGTAACAGTCAATGAGGTCCTTTGGGGGAAGTTCGCTTATGGTGCGCATCATGAGGCGCATGGCAGCCTCTGTGGCCTGTTTTCCGTTTTTGATTTCGGGAAAGTGTTCGTCGGGGTCTTTGTCCTGTGCATTTTGGACTTTTGTGATTACTTTTAGGATAATATTAATATTGTTGCCAATCATGCGGTTTTCATAAACCTCATGCACGTTGTAACCTTTGTTTTTGACATCTTTGTTTTTACTGGGGTATCCATGATTGAGATAGGAGGCGTGCAGGGCCATGGAGGCGTCGCCGACATAATGGGCCATAACACCGGCAACAACGATGCATTCGGCGGGTTTTCCTTGGCTGGCCCAATAGACTAGTTCGTCGAACAGTTGCCCCACCCGGAAAGGCAATGCACCTCTATGACGCCACTCCACATCGGCCGTTTCATAGAAGTCATCCCATTTCGCGGGGTCGAGAGAGTCTGGATTGTTTTCAAACAGGGAGGCAAGGGATTCTCCAGTTTTGGATTTGAGATCGATGTCGGCGTGATGCTGAACCCCTTCTTTTCCCCGAGTTCCCTTCCCGTAGGCGTTTTGTTTCCAGACAACGTCAGGGACGTCGGCCAGCGGACAGTATTCGGCGTATTGTGCATTTGGTGCGTCCAAATCAGCAGTAATCTCTGTATCAGAAAAGGTGATGAGGGAGCGGTTCTTTGTGAGCAACTGGGCAAGTTTTGGAGGTGTGCCCTTGGTTTGGAGGCGGTTGATGGCCCAATTGGCGAGTCCGAAGTGGCCCACTTTTCCCCATATGCATTCTTGATCGAGATTCCAATCACGGACGACATCTACTTCGAGCATCCGGCAGGCGGTGCTGAGGCACGTGGCGAGGCCATAGGCGTCGTAATGGGTGCCATAAGCGTCGGCGAAACGGTGACGTCCCCACAGAAGAGAAAAGGGACGCCATACACTTATCAATTCCCCGTTGGGACCGTTGGGTTCTTTACATTCCACGAGAAGGGTGGTTCCTGAATCGCCGTGGTGGATGTTGAAGTGTTTATCGGGCGCCGATGGGCCGATGAGAAAGTCACTGACATATTCAAAGCCGCCGACGGACCGATACCGGTAGAAGAGGGCATCGATTTTTCCTTCGAGGCGGCGCGAAACGCCGCCAAAGCCTTTTACATTGCGTCCAATGAGGTCGAGGGTGAGGGTGCGGGTATTGAGGTCCAACATTCGTTCCGGGTTGCCGATGCCGGCGATGCGAGTGGTCCATCCATTTACATTATCGATTTCTAGCAATCCGATGTCTGTGTTTACAAAGAGGTTGTCTTGCGTCCATTCGGGATAGGCTTGATTGAAAGGGATGCTGCCGATTTGTTTTCTGGAGCTTTTCCCTAAGAGGGTTGGCACGCCTTGTATACGGGTGTATATCTCGGTGCCTGGGTCGCCGGTGGCATGTTTATTGGTAATGGCGTAGTACATACTCCCGTCGTTCACTATGCATCCGATGGAGGCGATGCGTTCGAGACCTTGCAGGTAGGTCATCATAGGGAATCCGCCCCCTATGACATTGACAGGAAACCGGAGGCTGTTCGTGGGAATCGTAGTGCCACTGATCTGTGATTTGTCCACTTCAATGGTACACACAGGGATGAGGCGTCCGTCGGGCATATACAGGCGGGGCGGAATAGCGGTTTCAAGCATGCGATAGGTAGTGAAACTGGCTTCGGGTATCCAATCGGACACGAAGACAAGAATGCAGGGCCAGGAGTTTTCAGCCACGGCCGTGTTACTAAGGCGTTTGGAGGCCCTTTTTTCGGCAGTGGTGGCGGCCCGGACAATGCGATTGCTTTTTTTGTCGATCTGCCCCAATCGCGCGCGGTATTTACCAAGAGCGGTGGCCACAACTTTGTCTTTGTTCATCAGA
>CAYXPO010000157.1:0-9082 GCA_964466925.1 uncultured Nitrospirales bacterium | reverse complement strand
ATCCTGCGGGATAAGGAACTGGATTTGGCCTACCTGCGGCCTTCGGAAAAACCGGCGAAGACATTTCCATGTGTTGACCTGGCAAATGCCGCTTCGCCGGAATTGTTGGATACGCTGGTTACGCTGAACCGTCTGGGAAAAGTGGCGGGACGGGTGTATTCGGTGTCCTTCTCAATGATCGAAGCAAAAGTGGAGAAGCCGCGCATTTTCTATTTGCCCAATACCGGCACGCCCGGCGCCCCTGCGTTTTCCCTGGACGGAAAAGTGGCGGGGGTGTATGTGATCCGTGTGATCAAAGACATGGATGGGAATGGGATGGGGTTGTTGAGCGATGATCAGGTGATGACCACGATCTTATTGCCCGCGGCGGATATCTTGGAAGGGGTCAAGCAAGTGCCGCCCTATGCCGTTCCGGCTGTTCCCGAGCCTGCTCCCGCCCCTGCGGCGGAACCGGCTCCTGTTCCGGCCCCTGAGCCTGCGCCTGCCCCCGCGCCAGCCCCAACCCCCGAAGCCCCGCCTGCGCCCGCCCCTGAACCCGCCCCCGCCCCCGCCCCCGAGGTCACACCCGCGCCTGCTCCAGCCCCAGCCCCAGAAGTACCCCCTGCCCCCGCGCCTGCCCCTGCTCCTGCGGCGGCACCAGCACCAGCACCAGCACCAGCACCAACACCAGCACCAGCACCAGCATCGCAAGACAATGCGGTGGCCGCACAGCCGCCCGCCGCTGGGAGTACACCATGAAAACAGCACGTAGTATAGGGTTAGTCATTGGTTTGATAATGATGGCGCGGATGGTCATGGCGGGCGGCCCGCCGCCCTCTGAAATTGTGCTTTGGCCACAGGGCGCCCCGGAGGCCAAGGGTTCCAGCGACAAGGACATCCCGGTGGTCTTTCATTATGCGCCCCCCAAAGACAACGCCACAGGCGCGGCCATTGTGGTGTGCCCCGGAGGCGGTTATGGCGGATTGGCCATGGACCACGAGGGCGAACAGGTTGGACGCTGGCTGAACAGCGAGGGGATCGCGGCGTTTGTGTTACGGTACCGGCACGCGCCGGGGTATCGGCATCCGGTTCCGCTGATGGATGCACAACGGGCGCTGCGGACGGTGCGCGCGCGGGCGGCGGAATGGGGGGTGAATCCCGGGCATATCGGCCTATTGGGATTCTCGGCGGGCGGTCATTTGACCGGCACGGCGGGCACGCATTTTGACGCGGGAAATCCGCAGGCGGCGGATCCGGTTGACCGGGTGAGTTGCCGCCCGGATTTTCTGGTGCTGGTGTATCCGGTGATCACCTTTGACGGGCCGTTTGCACACATGGGAAGCCGGAAAAATCTCTTGGGTGACAATCCCGCGCTGGAATTGGTAAAGGAGTTGTCGCTGGAAAATGCGGTGACCAAAGATACTCCGCCCACATTTTTGTTTCACACGAGTGGGGACTCGGGAGTGCCTTCGGAAAACAGCCTCTTGTTTTATCGCGCGTTACACGACGCGAAGGTGCCCGTGGAGATGCACATTTTTGAAAAGGGTGAACATGGGGCGGGCCTTGCCCCCAAAGACCCGGCACTGTCCGTGTGGCCGAAGCTGTGTATTACCTGGCTGCGCGGCCAAGG
Source organism: uncultured Nitrospirales bacterium (assembly GCA_964466925.1). Lineage (GTDB taxonomy): Bacteria > Hydrogenedentota > Hydrogenedentia > Hydrogenedentales > CAILVY01 > CAILVY01. Next base: position 7,473 of record CAYXPO010000157.1, on the reverse strand, counting down.
GATGCTGTGATCAGGAAGAACTCCTTTTTCCCCGTGTGCGCTATGGAGTGAATTGGCACGAGACCCATCGGATATGATTGAACTTACTGGAAAGACCGCCTTGGTGACAGGCGGCGCGAAACGCATCGGCGCGGCCATCACGATGGCGTTGGCGCGCGCGGGGGTTCATGTCGGGATACATTACCGGACGGCGCAACAGGAGGCGGAAGTGGTGGCGGAGCAGGCGCGTGGTCTGGGGGTGCGGGCGTGGGTGTTTCCGGAGGATTTGGGCCAGCCTCAGGCGGTGGAACCGTTCATGGAGTGGGTGTTGGAGTGCATGGGCTCGGTGGATATTTTGGTGAATAATGCAAGTGTTTTCCCGGAACAAACGCTGCTTGATCTTACCGTGGAGGAGGTTCACCGGAATGTGGACCTGAACGCGCTCGCCCCCCTGTTGTTGGGGCGGCGTGTGGCGGCGCAAGGGGGTGACGCGGCGGTGGTCAACCTGCTGGATTCCCGGATCACGGATTATGACCGGCGGCATGTGCCGTATCATCTCAGCAAGCGGATGTTGCTGACGCTCACGCGGATCATGGCGATCGAATTTGCGCCAAGAGTCCGGGTGAACGCCGTGGCGCCGGGATTGATTCTGCCGCCCGAGGGAAAGGACATGGACTATCTGGAGCCGTTGAAGCACACCAACCTTCTGGAGCGGTGCGGCGGCGTGGAAGACGTGAGCGAGGCGGTGTTGTTTTTACTGCGGAGCGAATTTGTCACGGGCCAGGTGGTGTATGTGGATGGCGGGCGGAACCTTCGGGGGCGGCTCTATGAGTGAACCGCCTTTGGACAAGATTCACATCCGCGACCTGCAATTGCGCTGCATTGTCGGACTGTATGAAGAGGAACGGCGGGCCAAGCAGGATGTGGTGATTTCCATCACGCTGCACGCGGACTATCGGCGGGCGTGCACGACGGACCGCATTGAAGACACGGTGGACTACAAGGCCATCAAGAAGCGGGTGGTGGAGTTGGTGGAGGCTTCGCGGTTTTACCTTATCGAGCGGTTGGCACAGGCCGTGGCGGACGCCTGTTTCGAGTCCCCGCGGGTGCAGCGGGTGGAGGTGACGGTGGACAAGCCGGGCGCGCTGCGGTATGCGCGGAGCGTGGCGGTGGAGATCACGCGGGACCGGCGGCATGGCTGAAACGGCGTATATTTCGGTGGCGTCGAATTTGGCGCCGGAACGGAATATCCTGGAAGCCCTGCGGCATTTGTCGAAACAGGGAACCATCGAAGCGGTGTCCATGTTTTATGTGACGGACGCCATCAACCGTCCGGACCAGCCGCCGTATTTGAACGGCGCCGTGCGGCTGTCGGGAGCGTGGACGCCGCGGGCGTTGAAATTTGACGTGTTGCGTTCGATAGAGGCGGCGCTGGGCCGTGTGCGCACGGCGGACAAATTCGCCGCGCGAACGATGGATTTGGACATGGTGTTGTTCGGCCTGCGCGTGATTCGCGAGCCGGGGCTGGTGGTGCCGGACCCGGATATCCGGACCCGGCCCTTTTTGGCGGCGGCATTGCTGGACCTTGCGCCGGCGCTGGTGCTGCCGGATACGGGCGAAGCGCTCGCGGCCTGTGTGGATGCCGCGGCCATGGAATGTCTGCAAAAGGCGGAAAAATTCACCGCCTTGGTAAAGGAGATGTTTTTAGAATGAATGTGGAACGTGTGGCGCAACTGGTGCGGGAATTGCTTGTGGAGTTTGGCGAAGACCCCGATCGCGAGGGTTTGCGCAAAACGCCGATGCGGGTGGCGAAGGCCTATGAATTCCTGCTTTCCGGGTACCGGCAGGATTTGAACAAAGTCATCAATGAGGCGGTGTTTCAATCCGAAACGAACAACATGATCATTTCGCGCGACATCGAAGTGTACAGCCTGTGCGAGCATCACATGCTGCCGTTTTTCGGGCGGTGCCACGTGGGATACATCGCGCGCAAGCAGGTGATTGGCCTGAGCAAAATCGCGCGCATTGTGGACTTATACGCCCGGCGGCTCCAGATTCAGGAACGGCTGACGGCGCAGATCGCGCGGGCCATTATGGACCACACCAAGGCGGAGGGCGTGGGGGTGGTGATGGAGTGCCGGCATTTGTGCAGCATGATGCGCGGGGTGGAAAAGCAGAATTCGATTATGACAACATCGTCGGTGCTGGGCAGTTTTCATGACGACGATATCACGCGGAACGAATTCTTGTCGCTGATTGGGCGGCAACTGTAACGGAACGCGGGCGGAACAGGGACAGGAGACGAAACGCAATGGAGGCCGTGCGCGCCTATACCCGGTTTATCACGATTTTTTTCGTGATGACCCCCGTCCTCTATCTGGCGCGCCTGCTGGTCTGGCCCACGGCGCTGGTTTCCGAAGCCTTGGACCGCCGGTTGCGCCGCGGGTTGTTGCAGAGCTGGGCGCGCCTGTTCGCCGTGATTGCCGGCGTGAAGGTGGTGACCCACGGGACGCCCCCGAAGCCGCCGTTTTACATTGTGGGCAATCATGTCAGCTATATGGACATGCTGCTGTTCAATCATCAGACCGGCGCCATTTTTGTTTCCCGCGAAGATGTCCAGTATTGGCCGGTGATCGGGTTCATGGCGAAATCGGTGTATGTCATTTTCATTGATCGCCAGGACAAGCGGGACACGGTCCGGGTGAACAAGCTCATCGAACACGCGCTGAACATGGGGGATGGCGTGGCGGTGTTCGCGGAAAGCCGGATATCCTGCGGGCTGGATGTCGAGCCGTTCAAGTCCGCGCTGATTGAGCCGGCCATCGCCAACCATATTCCGGTGCATTACGCGACTGTGACGTACGAGACGCCGGAGGGCGCCCCGCCCGCCAGCAAGATCATCGGGTGGTGGCGGCCGGAACCGTTTTTCGCGCATCTGCTGCGGCTGCTGCGGTGCCCGCGGTTTACGGCGGTGATTCGCTTTGGGGAAGCCCCGCTATCGGGGGGGGATCGAAAGGAACTTGCGGATCGGCTGCATGCGGCGGTGCGCGAACAGTTTGTCCCGTTAAAATGATGCATTAAGCTCATCGTTGTTCCGATGAGGCGTCTCCCAAAAGAATCCATGCGGGGTCCAGTTCCACGTGCTTTATGCTTTTCCGTTCTTCGACGGAATGCGTATAGGTGACGTGAATGCGTCCATTGCGTGCCTGGAGCATGGAAGGATAATGGAAGTCGCCGCCGGGTTTCCGGTCGAGATGGCGGGTCCATTTCCAGGAAACTCCTTCATCGTCCGACAGGGACAGCGCGAGGGTGTCCCGGTCCGTTTCGGAATCGTTGTACGCCATGACCCAGCGGCCATCCTGGAGTGCGATGACCTCAAGACTGGCGTTGGGATTGGGGATGTCAGTATAAGCGGCAACGGACCAGGTTTCGCCTTGGTCGGTGGAGCGGCTTTCCAGCACACGGTGTTTCAGGTCGCCCTCCTCGCGCATATAGGCAATCAAGTCGCCATTATGTTTTCGGACGATCGTGGGTTGGTTGAGCAGGGCTCCGGGGATGGGTGCGCTCGGACGCCACGATTCGCCTTGATCGTCCGAGATGGCCACCAAGCCCACTTCAAATCCATCCGAGTAGAGGGGGAGCAGGATGCGGCCCGAAGGAAGCGTCAACACATGCGTGCGCGTCATCCAGCCGCGCTGGGTTTTGCTCTTGTCCCGGGCGGCATTCAGCAGTTGCTCGGCGTGCGGTATCGTGTATTCGCCAAAATCCCCGTGCAAACCGGGGAGAATGTCCCGGAACTGCTCGTACCCCTTCTCCAGCGCCCGGACAAATTCCTCTCCCGGTTTGAGCAGGATATCGTCCTGCCAGCACCAGCGGGGCGCGCCATCGCCCTGATAATCCTTGGCTTTGCGGCAGCGCAGGAGCGAGTCTTCCCAGCGTTCCGCCGGCACGGCAATCCAAAACAGCCGCAGTTCCTGGTGCGCGTTCACGAAGAGGACGGGATTACAATCGGGAAACTCAGGCGTATCGGCCATCAAAAATGGCTCGCTCCAGGCCGTTGTGTCTTTTTTCAACCGCGCGCCGCGAATCACGACATCCGCGCTCTCGCGTTCCCCGGAACCCTGAAACCACGCGCAAAGGAAATCGCCGTTCGGGCATTCAATAATGGAACTGGAATGCACGTGTTGCGCCTGCGGCGGAAAAAGGAGTTCGTGTTGAAAGAAGGGATCGGCGGCGGTTGCCGTCACGCGTAACAGGGTCATGGCAATTAACACGGTGATGAAACGCATACCCAGCTCTCTTTCGTCATGGTTGTTCCGCACAATGCCGCGCACGCACGGTTCCTGCCAGATGCGCCCGCAGGATGGCGCGAACCGTTTCGCCATCTCTTCGGCGGAATGCTTCAACAATAATTTGGTGTTCCCGTATGGCTTTTGTGCCATCCCGTAGAAGCGGCAATTGCGTGGAAGCATGAAAATAATCCGACAGGACGTGATGCATTCCCGCGATGAGGGCATTGCCGGTCATTTCCAGGATTACTTTGTGAAACGCCGCGTCCGCTTCTCGGGTGTGGCCATGTATCCGCGCTATTGTCTCAAACGCCGCGGCGCTTTGGGCAAGCGATTCCAATTGATCTTCCGTGGCATGGGCCACGGCCAGGTCAATGGTGCCGATTTCCAGCGCGTAACGAAACTGGGCGAGGGTCAGGAGATTCTCCAAGTCAGAGGCGGGGCAGTAAAAGGGCAACCATTGCCGGGTAATCGCCACAGGGTCGGGACGCGACAAGATCAGCCCTTTTCGTTGACGGCCTTCGAGAACCCCGAGTGCCTGAACCCGGCTTACGGCTTCGCGTGCAATGCTTCGGGAGACGGCGTAGCGTTTGCTCACTTGATCACCCGTCAAAAAGAGTTCCCCTTCATGCAGGCCGGAGGCGCGCAAGTCCGCGAGAATTTGGTCCGCCACGGAATTGGCCAGGGTATCGGACACAGTATTTTTTGTGTTCATGCAAGAATAATATAACTTTTAACTTGATAAATCAAGTTAATTGCGCTATACTAGCATCAAATAATGAATGTAATCATATTATAATGATTTGAACGGCTGGATTTCCGTGGAATAGTGTGGGATGATATGTGGCCGGCGGAAATCTTCTTCCATTGAGCGCGAATGGCGGAAAAGGGCTGTATAATACGCAAGGAGAGTCTATGGCGTCTGTGGATGAAAAACTATTGATTGAACTGGAGCACGGTCTTGATCCGTTGGTGGTGGAACGCATCGAGCAGGCGGCGGGGCGCATTGTGGCGGCGAAAAAGCGCGGGGGGAAGGTGGCGGTGATCACGGGGAGCGGTCCCAATCTTCATGAAGGGGTCACGACGCTGATTGCGGAGTTGATGCGGGCGGGGTTGGTGGATGGGGTGACGACGAGTTCGGCGGTGGTGGCGCATGAAATGGGTGGTACCCTTGACAAGGTGAAGCGGTGTTTGGGCGCTCCGCTGGGCATCGCGGGGGCGTTACTGCCGCGCGGGGGTGAATTTGAACTCACATTGATGGACGAGTCCGTGCTTCAGGCGCTGGAAGCGGAAATGCCGTTGGACCGCGCGTTGATGCAGAAGCTGGAAGAGGCTCCGGGCAAGACCATCATCAAGGCGGCGGGGAACATGGGATATCCGATGGGATTGTGGCTGGAACGGCTTTCCCAGGAAATTCAGACGGTCGCCAAAAGCACCCGGAACACGTTTGAATATGTGGCGGGACTTGGCGCGGACCCGCGAACCATGATCGGCATTGGCGCGCGCAAAGGGCTGCCGGTACTGGTGACGATTCCGCAACTGATTGGCGGGGGCATGGTGGGGCTGTGCCTCGGGGACACCATTAGCCTGATCGAACGCGCCTCGCGTCTTGCGCGGATGCTGAGCGAGGCGGATGTCATTATCGAGTCGGGGGTGGCCTTGACCCAGGAGGTGCACGACGGCCCGTTCGAGACGTATACGGGGCATGGCATCTGGTCGGGGTGGCAGGGGCATTATACGTACAGCTTGAAGGGGAAGAGTTTGATTCGGATTGATCTGGACCCGGCGCTGCAATGGGTATGGGAGATCGAGCAGGACAAAGGGGCGGTGCAGGGGGCGATAGCGGATGGTTTGCCGAAGACGAAGACCTTCAAGGTTCCGTTCCGGATGGAGATGTCGGGATTTGCGCGGCATGAAGGGAGCATCCCGATCATTGCGGACATTGGCGTGGCGTGGCCGTTGATCGCGCGTAAAGCGGCGCAACAACTTGGGGTGACGCTCGAATTTATGTCGTATCCGCAGCAGACGCCTCAAGGCCAAGCCATGCGGGAATGGATCGTCCGGGAAATCCGCCCGCTCGACCGGCGAAAGATGCTCGAATCGCTATAAGGTCCGGTTTCTCTACGCGTCGGGGCCGTCCGGCGGAAGATTGAGTTTGGGATCGAGTGGCTGGTTGGCCTGGAGCATTTCATCCCAGGTGACGCGGCGGTTTTCATAGGCGGCCATGCGCCCGAGGATGCTGGTCATGGTGCTCTGTGCGGATTCCTCGGCGTTGTTGAGGGGCTTTCCGTCCACGATGCTGGCGTAGAAATCCTTCATGTTGTTGACCGCGCCTTCCTCGTAGATTTTTCCGGTGTTGCCGCCTTTCCAGCCTTCTTTTTTGCCCCGGATGGAGACCTCGCCGCCGTAGTGGGAATCCACGGTGCCTTCGGAACCATAGAGCCGCATGCAGAGATCGTCGTAACCATAAGTGAATTGTCCGGAACTGAAATCCACCAAGACGTCGTTGGGGTAATGGTAGGTGACCACGAAATGGTCCCAACAATCGCCGACGTCCACGCGGGCCTTGCGCCCGCCGGAACCGCAGGCGCTCAGCGGATGCCCCTGGAGGTACCAGTTGGCGACGTCGAGGACGTGGATGTTCTGCTCGACGATGATGTCGCCGGAGAGGGCCTTGTCGAAGACCCAATTGCGCAGGCGGGCGGTTTCCGTTCCGGGCTCCCTCTTTTTCCCGAGGCGTCCACAGTAGTAATAAAACTGGCCGCTGACCGGCTGGCCGATCATGCCGTCGTGGATGCGCTGGGCCGCGCCGCGGAAGAACTCGTTATTACGGGTCTGGAAATCCACCAATACGCTGAGTTTGCCCTGGTTCTTTTGGGCCGCGTTCACGATGGCCAGGCATCCGGGAACATCCACGGCGATGGGTTTCGCCAAATATACGTGTTTTCCGGCGTTCAACGCATCCACGGTCTGCTGCGGGTGGAAATAGGGCGGGCTTTCGATGGCGACCGCATCGAGTTTTCCCGAAAGCATTTCTTTATAGCCGTCGAGGCCGACATAGTGCCGGGAAGGCTCCACGTTGAGATGTTTCCCGGCTTCCTGCACGCGGTCGCGGAAATAATCATGGACCGCGACGACCTTGACGTTGGACAGCCGCTGAAACAGGTCGCCAATCCAGATGCCGCGTCCGCCGCAACCGATGATG
>CAYXPO010000156.1:0-9105 GCA_964466925.1 uncultured Nitrospirales bacterium | reverse complement strand
GGAACTGTGCAGCAGGGCGATGCGGCCCTGGGTGCGGCGCAGCAGCGCAAAGGCGTTGTCTTCCACATTGATGTCCCAGAGGGCGGTGGTCACCATGCTTTTCACTTCCACGAAATCGCCGCAGAAATAGCGGAAGAGGTCCAGCATATGAATGCCCTGGTCCAGCAGGATGCCCGCGCCCGCAAGGTCTTTCTGACTGCGCCATTCCTGATCAAAGCGTGGGCCGCCGGATTTTCCGTAGATGCCGCGCAGCCAGAGGATGCGCCCCAACCGTCCGCTTTCGATGATACGTTTGGCCTCCTGAATGCCCGCGTGATACCGGTGGTTGAAGCCAAAGGCGAGTTTTAGTTCGGGATGGCGCTTTTCCGCTTCGACAATGGCCCGGATGTCCGCAATGGACCGGCCCGGCGGTTTCTCGCAAAACACATGCTTGCCCGCGTCCAGCGCGGTGATCACCGTTGCGGGTGTGTAACGGTTGGGGGTACACACAAACACGGCATCCACCGGGGCGTTGAGCACGTCTTCCAGCCGGTCGGCCAAGCGCACCTCTGGAAATTCCTGGGCGAAGGCATGCGGATGGGGATCATACCCGCAGACCAGTTCGGCGTCCGGACACGCCCCCAGCACCCGGGCGCGGGTTTGCCCCATTTTACCCAGCCCGATGATGCCTGCGCGTATGGGCGCCGTGCCGCTCATGGCCAGTCCGTCACTCCTTCCCTGGTTCTAGTGATGCAGGAATTTGCCGCGTTTCATCGTTAAATAACCCGAGAGCATGTGGCAGAGCACGCTGAAGGCGTCTTCCACGGGGCCGTATTCATCCAATGTGGCGGGCACGTGCACGGCGATGTCGCATGCGCCGAGCAGTTTTCCGCCGGTGAATCCGCAGAATCCAATGGTGGCGGCCTTGTGCGTGCGGGCATACTCGACCGCATGAAGGATATTGGGGCTGTTGCCGCTGACGGACATCGCCAGCACCACGTCGCCCGGATTCAGGTACACCCGCAATTGCCGCTCAAAAATGTAGTCGAATCCCGCGTCATTTCCCAGTGCCGTTACCGTGGCGAGATTGTCGCTCAGGGAGAAAACCCGGAACGGCGCCGGCCCTTCCCTATATCCGCCCGCCACCAGATCGTTGACCAGATGGGCGGCCACCGAGGCGCTTCCGCCATTGGCCATCACATACAGCGCATGGTTGGATTGAAAGGCTTGATCCACTACGTCCACGGCCCGCGCAAAGGCATCGCGGTCTATTTCGCCCACCACGGCGGAAAGGCGTTCCGCGTATCCCTGGGCATAGGCCTGAATGGAAGAAGAAGACTGAAACAGTGTCGCCAAATGATGCATGAACTAATCCTTATTTCGTTTCGCGGCCACGCGCACATGCGAGCTCAGCCGGTGTTTCTGCAGAAATTCCTGAAAATCCGCGTGCGCCAATTCGTCCCGCTGCTCCAGCAAGTAGGCGATAAACGCGGGCAGCGGAATGGAAGGGTCCTGCTGCACGGCATGGCGCACGAGTTGGACGTCCAACTGGCCGGGGGTGCTGAGTTCCACCAGTTCCAGCCCGCACCGCTCGATCAACCGCGCGATCCCTTCGATGGAGAGCAGATTCAGATGCTCCGGGACAAAGATGTAGGGCGTTTTGTCCCACAACACCTGCAAATCAAACCCGCTGATGGTCCGGGTCGTGAAAAAGAAGAGTCCGTCCGGCGCCAGGGATTGGCGGACGGCGTTGATATACGCAAAGGGCGAGAACTGGTGCTCCAGCTTCTCGAAGGCGCTGATGGCCCCCGCGTTTGCCAGGGCCTCCCAGGAAATGGTGGCCACCGGGGCCTCCGCGCCGCTGGTCACGGGAAGCAGGGGTTCCACGCTGTAAAAAAGGTCAAAGAGGCCCAAAGCCTTTATTTCGTCGAAGATTTCCGGCATATAGGTGTTAAGGTCGGCATACGAGCGCGCTTCCCGCGTCCCCGTTTCATCCACCAGCTGCCCCATCCAGGCCGCATGCGAGGCCAGCAAATGGTAGCGCCGCGCCTTGGCCGTATCCCGCGAGAAATGCTCGACGCGGAACCGGCTGGCCCGGGCGTGGCGGTAATAATGGGCGAGGGCCACATCCGAGGGACGGGGTGAGACATACACGCTCCCGCAGGCCGCGCATTCGTTGTACAGGAAATCATACCGCCGGAACGACGATTTCCGGTCCGGGGCATCACAGGCGGGGCACACCACCTCCACCAGTTTGTCCGGATCAGCAAAAAATTCACACGCATCCTGAATGGACAGCCGTTTGAATTCCGACATGAGCGCCGGGGGGCGGATATCGGTTTCTTTCAGTCCGCTGCTGACGACGACCCGTTTCATACCGTGCATTCCCATGGATTCCCAGGAGGGGCCTGGAAGGTCAATTTCACAAAAACGCATTACACCATACGATTTTCCATGAAGTCAATTGCGCCTTAACGGTCTTTAAGGCCGGGAACAACCGTGTTTTGACCGGATTTTTCAAAAAATGGTATGATTCTTCTTTGTTTTTTCCCAAGTTCTGACTACAAGGAGAATTCCACAGATGGCGAAGTATACGATTGGATTGTTTCCCGGGGACGGCACGGGGCCTGAGGTGTTGCGTGAAGGGATTAAGGTCGTTCGGGCGGCGGCGCAACGGTTCGGGTTCACGCTGGAGACCCCGGAGTTTGATTTTGGCGGGGAGCGTTACCTGCGCACGGGCGAAGTGCTGCCCGATTCCGCCATTGATGAATTCCGCAAGTGCACCGCGATTTTCCTGGGCGCCATCGGGCATCCCGATGTGAAACCGGGGATTCTCGAAAAGGGCATCCTGCTGAAGACGCGTTTTGAACTGGACCAGTACATCAACCTGCGCCCGGTCAAGCTGTATCCGCATGTGGATACGCCGCTCAAGGACAAGGGGCCGGCGGACATTGATTTTGTCGTGGTGCGCGAAAACACCGGGGATCTCTATACGGGCCTGGGCGGCATTCAGCGCAAGGGCACCCCGTATGAAGTGGCCATCCAGGAAATGGTCTACACGCGGTACGAAGTGGACCGCTGCCTGCACTACGCCTTTGAATACACCCGCAAGCGCAACAAAAACAAAACGCTGACCTTGTGCGGCAAAACGAACGTGCTGACCTTTGTATATGATTTGTGGGAACGCGCCTTTCACGAAATGGGGGCGAAGGAGTTTCCGGACATCAAGCGCGACTATGCCCACGTGGACGCCACCACCATGTGGATGGTGAAGAATCCCGAATGGTTCGATGTCATCGTCACGGGCAACATGTTCGGCGATATCATCACCGACCTTGGCGCGATGATCCAGGGCGGCATGGGGATCGCGGCGGGCGGCAATATCAACCCGAAGGGCGTGTCCATGTTCGAGCCGATTGGCGGCAGCGCGCCCAAGTACACCAACTTGAACGTGATCAATCCCCTGGCGTGCATTCTGGCCGGGCAAATGCTGCTGGACCATATCGGGGAAACCGAAGCGGCGCTGTGCATCGAGCGGGCCGTGGTGGCCTTCCTGGAATCGCGCGTGCTTCCGGGGCTTTCTGCCAAGGAGATCAAAGAGAGTGGCATGTCCACCACCAAGATTGGGGATTTGGTGGCGGAATACGTGGCAAAAATCTAAGCGCGTTGGCCGCGGGGAAGATGTTCCGAAAGGAATTCTTCCCCGTTTTTCTTTTTGGCGTCAGCGTGTCCATACCCCCGGTTGTGTTTCTCATTTCTTCCTCTATACAACATATTGTGTTTTTGCCATGAATCGTGGTACCCTGTGCGCGGTTTGGACGTTTGAAGCCGTGGCATTAACCCATGGGGATGTGTATTTTGCGTGTATGGTATTCAATTTCGCTCCGCGCCCCGGGTACGGCGGGGATGCTATTGCTGCTTGGAATGTTGCAATGGTGCGCCTTGGCCGCGCAGGACCGTGCGGAGCTGGAACCCGGGGTGAGCGCGGTTATCCGCGGGGGACGGATGATTTTTCTGGAATGTCACCTGCCGCAAGGGGAAGCAGCCAAGGATTTATTGAAGAATTATCTTGCGGACGCGGAGGGGTGGCAGGTGTATAAGAACCGGACGGCGGTGGCGATCCCCTATAGCAAGCTGAGCGCGGATGCCCAACGCAAAACCCTCCAGGCGCTGTTTCCCGAGGACTATGTGGACGAGCAGGGGTGGTGGCATATTGTGAAATACACCGGGGCGGACGGGGTGGAGTCGTGGTGGAGCCTGGCGGAGTGGTTTACGGGGGCGGGACCGAACCAGGTGTCGCTGCGGACGCACGAAAAGAATGCCGGATTGGACGACACGTTGAAAACGGGACAGAAGATTCTGATTCCGGTGAATCTGTTGCCGGAGGTGTTCCGCATCCCGGTAAACAAAGAGCAGGCGGCGGAAGACACGTCGGTCATCTTTCAGGCGGATTCGGAACTGACCTATGGGTCGGACAACAAAGGCGCGTATGCGGAATATATATTGAAAAAGGGGGAAACGCTGTTCAGCGGGGTGGCGGGGCGTTTCACCGATTTTCACGAGGACAAGGATATTCTGGTGGCGTGCATGGCGATTCAAAAGCGCAGCGGGATCAAGGATGCGCGGAAAGCCGCCCCCGGCCAGAAGATTTTGATTCCCATGGACCTGCTTTCGGACCGGTATAAACCGCAGGGCAGCCAGGAACGGCAGGAGTATGAGGCGGTGGACCAGGAAGCGCGGAAACTGGCGGCGGACCGGGTGAAATCGAAAGACCTTGAGGGGGTGGTGATCATTTTGGATCCGGGACACGGGGGCCGGGATCAGGGGGCGGCGGTGAGGGCGCTGGGCCTTTTCGAGGATGAATTGAATTATGACGTGGTGTGCCGGATTAAACACGTGCTGGAGACGAAAACGCGCGCCACGGTATATGTGACGATGAAGGATCCGGACCAGGGGTACAAAGAGAGCGGCAACAGGCAGTTTGAACATGACACGGATGAGCAGGTGCTGACCACGCCGCCCTATTGGAATGAGGACGCACGGTTTTCGGCGCACCTGCGGTGGTATTTGGTGAACGACCTCTATCGCCGGGAAATGGAGAAGAAGACGGATCCGCGCAAGATGCTTTTCACGAGCATCCATTGTGATTACCTGAAGGACGGGGGCATGCGCGGTACCATGATTTATGTGCCGGGGGCCAAGTACCGGATGAGTAATCACGCGCCGTCCGGGCCGGAGTATGACCGGTATGCGGAAGCGAAAGGCCAGGGGAATGTGAAGTTTACGCAAGCAGAATGCACGAGGGACGAGGCGTTGTCGCGGCTCTTTGCCACCACGCTCACGGACTGCCTGACGCGGCACACGCCGCCGATTAAAGTGCACAGCAGCGGCAACCCCATCCGCAATGTGATTAAGCAATCGGCCAACCGGACCTTTGTGCCGGCGGTGTTGAAATATTCCTACGTCCCCACAAAGGTGCTGATTGAAATCGCCAACCTCAGCAATCCCACCGACCAGCAGCGCCTCGCCGACCCGCAATGGCGGCAGGCCTTCGCGGAAGCCTATGTGGACGCGGTGAAGAAGTATTTCGGGAATTGAGGGGAAGTCCCTGGGTGATAGGCGGGTGTGTGCCCATCGCGTCCAGTGAATTCGGTTCCATTCCCTTCTTTGGCGGCAATTTGCGGAAGGACCCACGGCCAAGCCCGGGGACGGCCTTGACCGTACCCCCTGGAGAGGAAGGTGTATCGAGCAGGTTCTCTTATTGATGCATGTTCTTGCCAGGCCCGTGAGTGAATCCCGGCGTGGGGAAAACGGAGTATTGTTTGGAGTTTGCCTCCTTAAAGGTATATTATGGCCGTTTCCTGGAAAATCAACCCGATCCGGTGTTTAACCGGCGGACAGTAAGGAGTAGAGGACCCATGCGAAGCGATGTATTCAAAAAAGGATTTGAGCGGGCGCCGCACCGTTCGCTGTTGTGGGCGACGGGCAAAATCAAGGATGTGAAAGACTTTGACAAGCCGTTTATCGGCATTTGCAACAGTTTTGTGGAAATTATTCCGGGGCATGTGCATCTGGATGAGTTTGGGCGTCTGGCGCGGCAGGCCATCGAGGAAGCCGGCGGAATCGGGTTCGAGTTCAACACCATCGGCGTGGATGACGGCATCGCGATGGGCCACGCGGGCATGAAGTACAGCCTGCCGTCCCGGGAACTGATCGCGGACAGCGTGGAGACGATGATGAAGGCGCATCCGTTTGACGCGCTGCTGTGCATCACCAATTGTGACAAGATTATTCCGGGGATGATGATGGGGGCGATGCGCTGCAATGTTCCGACGATCATTGTGTCCGGCGGGCCGATGCGGGCGGGGAAAGTGCGCAACGGCAAGGCGACGGACCTGATCACGGTATTCGAGGGCGTGGGGGCGTACAAGGAAGGCAAACTGAATGACGAAGAATTGGCGGACATCGAACGCAATGCCTGTCCGGGGTGCGGGTCGTGTTCCGGGATGTTCACGGCGAATTCGATGAACTGCCTGTGCGAGGCGCTGGGCATGGCCATGCCGGGCAACGGTTCGATTCTGGCCGAAACGCCGGAACGGCGCGAACTGGTGAAGGCGGCGGCGCGTCAACTGATGAAACTTATTGAACTGGACCTCAAGCCGCGCGACATTGTGACCCCGAAATCCATAGATAATGCGTTTGCGCTCGACATGGCGATGGGCGGCTCGACGAACACTGTTTTGCACACGCTGGCGATTGCCAATGAGGCGGGGGTGAAGTATCCGCTGGAACGGCTGAATGAGGTGTCGGCGCGGGTGCCGAACATCTGCAAGGTGTCGCCGTCGTCGCATTGGCACATGGAAGACGTGGACCGCGCGGGGGGCATCGGGGCCATCCTGGGCGAGCTTTCGCAGAAGCCGGGCGTGCTGCATCTGGATTGCATCACAGTCACGGGCAAAACCTTGGGCGAGAATATTTCGGGAAAACGCTCCAAGGACTTGGAGGTGATCAAGACGGTGGAGAAGCCGTACAGCCCGACGGGCGGCCTTGCGATTCTGTTCGGCAATCTGGCGCCGCAGGGCGGGGTGGTGAAGGAAGCGGGGGTGGACCCGGTGATCTTGCGCCATTCCGGCCCCGCCGTGGTCTTTGACGATGAAGAGGAAGCGATGAAGGCGGTGTTGCTGGGCAAGGTGAAGGCGGGCGATGTGATTGTGCTGCGGTTTGAAGGCCCGAAAGGCGGCCCCGGCATGCGCGAAATGCTCTCGCTGACCTCGGCGGTGATGGGCCGCGATCTCGGCACGAGCGTCAGCCTGATCACCGATGGGCGCTTCTCGGGCGGAACGCGCGGGGCGTGCATCGGCCATGTCAGCCCGGAGGCGGCGGACGGCGGCCCCATCGCGCTGGTGCGCAATGGCGATATCATTGACATTGACATTCCCGCGCGCACGTTGAATGTCCGCCTGAGTGACGCGGAATTAGCGGAACGGGCCAAGCAGAGGCCCGCCCCGCCGGACCGCAAACTCACCGGCTGGCTGAAACGGTATCAGCGCATGGTCACCAGCGCCAACACCGGGGCGGTGCTCGACTAACGCGGGTTTACCGAGAACAGGTTGATACCGCGCCTTCCCCGGATGGGCGTCCGGGGAAGGCGCGTGGCCAAAATTCGAGAGAAGGAAGGGATGTGTCATGAAGCAGGTTGTTATCGCAGTGTGCCTTGGTTGCGCAATGCTGGGGTGTGCGCACACCGCCGTCCCCACGGGATTTTTCGGGACGGGCAATCCGCTGGAGGGCTTGGCGCAGTTGAAGCCGGGGGAGGCGATGCGTTCCTCGTCCTGCGACCCCAATTGGCAGAATGGCAACGCGGATTGCCGGTACATCAAACCGGGCGCTACATTGGTGCTGGCGGAATTGGAGGGGCCGGGGGAGATCACGCATTTCTGGAACACCATCGCGGCGAATGAGCGCGGCTACTCCCGCCTCCTGGTCTTGCGCATGTATTGGGACGGGGAAAAGGAACCGTCGGTCGAAGTTCCCTTCGGGGATTTTTTTGGCATTGGGCACGGCGTGGATCAGCCGTTTCAGTCGCTGCCTGTAACCGTGACGTCGGAAGGGCGTGCCCGGAATTGTTATTGGCCGATGCCGTTCAAGAAATCCGCAAAGATTACCGCCACCAATGAGGGCCGCACGCCCATCAACGCGCTGTATTGGTATTTGGATTGGCGGAAGCTGCCCGGCCTTCCCCAGGACACCGCCTATTTCCATTCCATGTACCGTCAGGAGCATCCCGCGGTGATGGGGCGGAACTATCTCATCGCGGAGATTGAAGGCCGGGGGCATTACGTGGGCACGGTGTTGAACGTCCGGCAATTGACGGAAAGCTGGTGGGGCGAGGGCGACGATTTCTGGTTTATTGACGGCGAAAGCAAGCCCCGCTTGCGCGGCACCGGCTCGGAAGATTATCTCTGCGACGGCTGGGGGCTCCGGCAGATGTCCAACCTCTTCTATGGCGCGCCCCTGATGCAGGGCTATGATGCCTTCGCCAAAACCAGCAGTTATCGCTGGCACATCACCGATCCCGTGCCCTTCAGGAAATCGCTCCGGCTCGAAATTGAGCACAAGGGCGTAACCTTCCATCCGGATCATTCCGTGAAATCCGGTATTGAAGAGCGGCCCTACCATTTATCTTCCGTGGCGTTCAGGTATCAGACCGAGCCGAACAAACCGTCTCCGGCCCTGCCGCCGGCGTATGACCGCTTGTATGAAGACTGGAGCAAGCTGGTGGAAGCGGAAACGCTGGTTTCCAGCGCCAAGGCTTCCGAGGGACCGGTGGCGCGGCAGGAGGGCGCCTGCAGCGGCGGCGCGCAATTGTTCTGGACCCCCTCGAAAGAGCATCAGACGCTCGAGGTTCCGTTGGAAGTGGCTGCGGACGGCGCATACGAGATGATTCTCCTGTTCACGGCTTCCTTCGACTACGGCATCCAACAGATTGAACTGGATGGCAAGCCTCTTGGGTCTCCGGTGGATTTGTTCAACGGGGCCATCACCCCTAAAGAACATATCGTTGACTTGGGAACGATCCGTTCCGGCACGCACACGCTGCGCTTCGTCAACCAAGGCAAGAACGGC
>CAYXPO010000155.1:0-9179 GCA_964466925.1 uncultured Nitrospirales bacterium | reverse complement strand
TGGAAACGCCTTTCTCAACAAAAAAATGTGGTTGCGGCTATGCCGCCTTATGAAGGTTAAACAGCCTGTTTATGCATTTTCTGGGAACCTATTGCGGAAGATGGGCTAGCGCAACCCCAATAGACCCAAAATAACTATTAACGGTTGATACCGGAATTTCTTGTGAAATATCTTGCGTTGAAAGCGTATTTTTACCAAGTTGCTTGGCCTTGTTCTGTAATATCTGGATGATCTGCTCTTTTGAATACTTCCGCATACCTCGCCCCTCCATAAATCATAGTAAAGGTCCACTTTGAGGTATTATAATAGATAGCGCTATCGAGTCTTGTCAAAAGCAACTATTTTCAAAGTATTAAAACAAGCCACTTTAACACCCGCCTATGTCTGACAAAGGATTTTTACTTTCGGTGGATCATCCGTTTTGCACTGCTGAGAATATGGAACCATGTTTAACGCCAAGTCCGATAAAAAGATCGCTAACAAATTTCTCTGTGGCGGCAAAATCCGGATTTCTGGCCCCCGGTTCCAGCCGTGTTCCTGGAAATGATCTATTGGCACTCTGTTTTGGGCGCATGCACCGGGCAGGCCACGGAGTGCCCGGGCGCGATTTCCACGAGCGGTGTGGCCACTTGGGCGCAGGCTGGCCGCGCATCTGGGCAGCGGGGATGGAAGGGGCAGCCGCTGGGCGGGTTGATTGGATTGGGAATGTCGCCGGGAAGCAACAGGCGTTTCCGCCGAATGTTCGGATCGGGTACGGGCACGGCGGACAACAGGGCCTTGGTGTAGGGGTGAACGGGGCGGGTGAAGAGTTCCTCGCAGGGACCGATCTCCACGATTCGGCCGAGATACATCACGGCCACGGTATCGGAAATATGCCGCACCACGCTGAGGTCGTGGCCGATGAAAAGATAGGTGAGGCCAAGCTGTTGTTGCAGGTCTTCCAGCAGATTGAGGATTTGCGCCTGAATGGACACGTCGAGCGCAGAGACCGGCTCGTCGGCCACGATGAGGTCCGGCGACACGGCCAGTGCGCGGGCAATGCCAATGCGCTGGCGCTGGCCGCCGCTGAATTCATGGGGATAGCGGTCCGCCGCTTCCGGAGGCAATCCGACCCGTTCCAGCAGTTCAAAAACACGGTTCCGGCGTTCCGCGCGCGGGGCGGCCCCATGGATGCGCAGGGCTTCGGCCAGCACGGAATAGACGGTCATGCGCGGGTTCAGCGATCCATACGGGTCCTGAAAAATGATCTGCATGCGCTTGCGCAGGCCGCGCAATTCCTTCCGGCGAAGCCGGGTGACGTCCATGCCGTCAAACAGCACCGTGCCGGAAGTGGGTTCGATCAACCGCAACAAGGCGCGGCCCGTGGTGGTTTTTCCGCTGCCGCTCTCGCCGACAAGACTCAGCGTCTTGCCGCGCGGGATGCGGAAGCTGACGCCGTCCACGGCGCGCACATGGCCGATGGTTCGCGAGAACACGCCCTTGCGCACGGGAAAATGCTTCACCAGGTTGTTCACCACCAGAAGATCGTGGCTCATGCGCCGGTCTCCTCGGGGATGCCGGTGGGCCGGCCCGCATCCGCCATGGTTTGCGGATCATGCAGCCAGCAGGCGGCATGATGGCCGGGCGCGGTTTCCAGCAGGGCCGGTTCTTTTAGCGCGCAACATTCCAGGGCATGCGGACACCGCGGATGGAACCGGCATCCGGCGGGAAACGCGGTCGCGGCGGGCACCGTGCCGCGAATGGTGTACAAGCGATCCTTGCCGCGCTGCAACGCCGGCAGGGATGCAAACAATCCCTTGGTATAGGGATGTTGCGGCGCGGCGAACAAGGCATTCACGGAGGCCGTTTCAACAATCCTGCCCGCGTACATGACCGCCACGTCGTCGGCGGTCTCCGCGACAATGCCGAGGTCATGCGTGATTAAAAGCACCGACATCCCGGTCTCTTGTTGCAGGGTTTTCAGCAACTCCAGGATTTGCGCCTGAATGGTGACGTCCAGCGCGGTGGTCGGCTCGTCGGCGATGAGCACCTTCGGGCGGCAGGCCAGCGCCATGGCGATCATCACCCGCTGGAGCATGCCGCCGGACATCTGGTGCGGGTAATCGTCCATGCGGCGTTCCGCGGCGGGGATGCCCACGCGTTCGAGCATCGCAAGCGTTTCTTTTCGCGCCGCGCGCTCCGAAAGTCCCTGGTGCAGGCGCAACACCGCCGCGATCTGCCGGCCCACACGGAACACCGGGTTCATCGAGGTCATGGGTTCCTGGAAGATCATCGAGAGGTCATTGCCCCGGATGCGCCGCATCTCGTTTTCCGTGAGTTCCAGCAAATTGCGGTTCTCAAAGAACACGCCCGTGCCGGAAACCACGCCCGGCGGGCTGGGGATCAGGCGCAGGAGCGACATCGCCGTAACGCTTTTCCCACAGCCGCTTTCACCCACCAGCGCCAACGTCTTGCCCGCCGGAAGATCGAAGGAAACGCCGTCCACGGCCCGGGCCACCCCCTGATCGGTGTGAAAGTGCGTTTTCAACGCCCGCACCCGCAGGAGGGGTTCGCCATTATGTGTGAAACCGTTTGTCATTGGCGCAACCGTGGGTCCATGGCGTCGCGCAGGCCCTCGCCCACCAGGTTGAACGCCGTAACCGTGATGAAGATTGCGCCGCCGGGAAAGGTCACCAGCCACCACGCAAAATCAATATACCGCTTGGACTGCGACAGGATTTCGCCCCAACTGGCCGTGGGCGGCGGCACCCCAAAGCCCAGGAAACTCAAGGCGGACTCCGTGAGAATCGCCCCCGCGACCCCGAAGGTGGCGCTCACCAGCACCGGCGCGAGCGCGTTGGGGAGCAGGTGACGGAACATCACCCGCGCGTCGCTCAACCCCGTGGCCCGCGCGGCGGTGGCAAAATCACTTTCGCGCAGGCGCAGGAATTCCCCGCGCACGAGCCGCGCCACGCCGGTCCACCCGGTGATGCCGATCACCACCATGATGTTGTAGATGCTTGGGGGCAGAAAGGCGATCAGCGTGATGATCAGAAAAAACACGGGAATGCACATCATGATTTCGATGAGGCGCTGCACCACCGCGTCCACGAACCCGCCGTAATAGCCCGCGAGCGCGCCGATAATGAGTCCGATCAGCACGGAAATGCCCACCGCCACAAACCCAATCGTGATCGAGATGCGCGTGCCCCAGATCATCCGGCTGAGCACGTCGCGCCCGCGATCGTCCGTGCCCAAAAAGTGATAGCGGTCCGGGCGTTGCAGGCGGTTCCGCAAATTCGAGTCCTCCGGCGCATACGGCACGATGGGCCACAAGGCATAATCACCGGGACCTTTCTGCCAGCGCGGATAATCGAAATTCACCAAATCCCGGTATGTCACCAAATTCGGAAACCAATAGGTTTTTCCCTCTTTGATCAGAAAAAGCGGGCTGCCGCTCGCGAGAAACGGCGCCAACAGCGCCAGCACCACCAGGAACAACAGGATGCACGCCGACACGACGGCCAGCCGGTTCCGCCGGAACTGCCGTCCCACCAGACACCAATAGCTCTGTTTTGTTTTCGCGTCCATCATTCAAACCGTATCCGCGGGTCCACAATGGCATACAACACATCGGAAAGGATCAACCCCGCCAGCGTGAGCAGGGAGGAAATGGACAAAATGCCGAGAATCAGCGGGTAATCCCGCGAGAGAATCGCCTCGAAGGCCAGGCGGCCCATGCCGGGTATCGAGAAGATGCTTTCGATGATGACGCTGCCGCCGATCATCGAGGGCAGCAGCGCGCCGAGCAGCGTGATGATCGGGATGAGCGAATTGCGCATCGCGTACTTGTACACCACCGTGCGTTCGGCAAACCCATAGGCATAGGCCGTGCGGACGTAATCCTGCCGGATTTCATTGATCATCCCCGCGCGCGCATAGCGGGACAGCCCGGCGAGGTCCGCATACGTCAGGCACAGGATCGGCAATACCAAGTGCCACGAGCGGTCCAGCAGCCAGTGCGGCCACGGCCAATTTTGCGCCCCCTGGCTGTTGAGGCCGTACACGGGGAACCAATGAAAATAGGGCCCCCCGCCGAAGAAATACATCAGCAGCATCGCCACCCAGAAACTGGGCAGGCTGTAGAGGATGAACAGGAGGAACGTGGTAATCGTGTCCCGCCATGAACGGGGATGCGCCGCCGAATACACCCCTATCGGGATGGCGATCAAATAAATCAGCAACAGCGAAATGACATTCAGTTGGAGTGTGACCGGCAGCGTTTCCTTGATCCGGTCCATCACCGGGCGCTGGTCCTTGTAGGAGTTGCCGAAATCGAACAGGGCCAGCCGTTTCAGCCACAGCACATACCGCACCGGCACCGGCTTGTCCAGACCATACATTTTTTTCATCTGCGCGATGTATTCCGGGGGAATGGCGGCCGCCGCCACGCCCCCCTCGCCTCCCCGCCGCAGTTTCTCCATCAGCGGGTTCCCGGGCGACAACTGCACAATCAAAAACGTGATGAAACTGATGCCGATAAAGGCCGGGATAATCAGCAAGAGTCTTCTTATCAGATACGTTTTCACGGCGTTGCGTTAACTCATTTCATACGTTCCGTTGACTTGCGCAATCCGCCCCATTGTATCCATGGAAGCACCTTCTTTCCAGTGAACAGGCCTACGCGTTGAGCAGGTCATGAAAGGCGATGACGCGAATATTGGGCGCCGTGTGAAGGTACTCGGCGACTTGGTGGAGGATGGCGATGAAGGGGAGGTCGGGTTGGCCCTGGGGGAAGTATTCCCACCAATGGGTGACGAGGACGGTGAGGGGGCGCGCGGCGACGGCCGCTTTCACGGCGTCGAGCATGGTGTCATAGGGCTTGAAGCGGGACAGGAGGCATCCGGGATGCGTTAAGAGTTTGGTGTTCTTTAGTTGCCAGTGGTCGAGGCGGCGGAGTTTTTTTAGGAGGTAGTGAATGCGCCAGCGGGGCGGGATGCGGCGGAGTTCGTACCAGCCGCAGGACAGGATGTCGAAGCGGCGGACAACTTCTTCAAGGGCGGCATGGGACAACTTGTCTTGGGGCGCGACAAACACACGGGGTTTGGGGAATCCGGCCTGCATGAGCAGTTCGGTGCCGCGCTGGAGGCGCCGGGCGCAGTCGAGGCGGTCATCGCGGTCGAATTCGTAATGACCGTCAGTGATGGCGTGACTCAGGCCGTGTTGAAGAACGTGATAACCCGGATTATCACGAAGATAGGAGACCAGCGCCGGGTTGTCCCCGATGGGGATGGTGCCGGGCTTTCCCGCGGATTCACCCACAAGGAAACCTTCAAGGTTTCCATCGGGCAGCAGCGTATTGGTGCAGACGTCCGGGATGACGGCAAGATTCACGGGCAGTTGCCGGTCCAGAAAAGGCCGGTAGAGTTGTTCGAGGAACTCCGGCGGCGTGAGCGCGTTGGTGTCGTCATCGCGAATAATAACGTGATTCATGCGCGTTTTTTCTCCAGCAGTTCCGTGTAGAGATTCTTGACGCGGGCGGTTATGGCGAGGTTGTCGTATTCCTCGCGGACAAGGCGGCGTCCCGCTTCGACCCGGCGCGCGGAAGCCTCCGGGTTGGAGAGCGTCTCATGCAGGGCCCGGTGGAAGGTCTCGGGAGATTCAAGGTGGAAGAGCCAGCCGTTTTCGCCTTGCCGGATGAGCTGACGCGCACCGGAGGTATTGCTCGCGATGACATCCGCCCCCGCGGCCCAGGCTTCGAGAAGAACCAGTCCGAAGGTTTCGGAGTGGGACGGGACGATCACGGCGGAAGCGGACTGGAGCAGGCCGATGAGTTGCGGCGAGCGGGGCGGCACTCCGCCGGTCAACAACACGTTATTCGAGAGGCCAAGACCTTCGATGGCCTCCCGGATAGTGGCCTCGTATGCGGGGTCCGTGGAGGCGCCGACGAACACGAGCAGGGCATCTGGAAATTTCTTGAGGATTTCCGGGGCCTGTTGGATGAGCCAAAGCTGGTTTTTCACGGGGTCAATCCGGCCGAGGACGAGCAATACCCGGCGGTTTTGCAGGCGCGGGAAATCGGCCTGCGCGGCAGCGCGGTGCTCGGTTTCGTAGGCGGCCATGGGAATGCCGTGCGGCAGGACGATGACGCGCTGGTTCGGATATTTCCCGCGGAGCAGTTCGGCTTCGCGCGGATTGAGCGTGATGATGGCGTCGGCGTCTTCGAGGACCCGCCGTGCTCTGAGGAGGAATCCGAAAAGTTTTCCGTATTCCCAACCGCCGGTGGAGACTTCGCGAAGTTTTTCCTCGGTTTCCTTGGGCAAGTCGAGCACACCGCCGTGGATGGTCACGACAAGGGGAAGGCCGCGGCGTTTTGCAATGAACCGTCCAATGCCGCCGATGCGTCCAAGGGTGTGAACATGAATCAGTGAAAGATCGGGGCGGCGGAAGAGGCGGGGGATAAGGTCGAAGGACATCAAATTTCCACCCACGGCAATGCGCTGGCGGCGCTGGTGCGCACGGAGGCCAAGCACGGGGACAAACGCATTGAACCGTACAACGGGATGTCCGGAATCGGCGAGGGGATCCACGCACGCGGTGTCCTCAATGGCCGGGCAATAGACGGTGGAATCCACGCCATGGGTGCGGAGACCGTCGAGAAGTTGGCAAATGGCGGTTTCGGTGCCGCCCCATTCGCGGGGGTCGTATTTCCGGAGAATGTGGGCCGCGATTATGCTAGGCATGGGCGGAAGTGGCCTTTGCGGTTGAGGCTGAACGAGGGCGCTGGGAAGTCTGGGAAACCTTTCCCCTCGTTCCAAAGTTGTACTTTGGAACGCACAGGTCTGCCCCCCACCTCGTTCCAAAGTTGCACTTTGGAACGCACTTGCACCAAAAGCTGTGCTTTGAAATAGATCAAGCCTTCATCCCTGAATCGTCCCCAAAGATTGCCGGTGGTTCGCAATGGTAAGGGAGAAGTACGCATCGGCGCTCACCTTGTTTCCGAATTTAACACGGCTTTTAAGTGAATTTTGGCCTGATCAAGCCGGTTCAAGAGCGATTGCCGCGTTTTTTTTATGGTGGCGGAGAGAGGTTCCCGGTGAGAGAGGACACGGTGCGTTTCTTTGAGGAGTTGATCGAAAGAAAGGTTTTCGACAACGCCCACGCTCTTGAGTCCGAAGGGTTTTAGGAACGTGTCCACTTTGGAACCGCGGCTGATGCCGATAAAGGGAACTTCGACGATGGACGCAAAAATCAACAGGTGCAGGCGGCTGCTCACTATGGCATTGAGGCGTGAAACGACTTCCAGGACCTCGGCGGGTTCATGGCGCCCTTCCATGACGGCGGCGCGGTCCGGGCGCGCCATTTTCGCCCGGAGTTCTTTCATAAGTTGGGCGTCGGTGACAGGGTTCATGGGAACGAACAGAATCCGGACGGTCCCGTCTTCCACGATGCGGTTCAAATAGCCCAGGAGATTTTGCTCATCCTGGACTTTGCGCTGTGCGGAAATGCAGACGCCAATAATTCTTGCGTTCGTTTTGAAGAGGTTCCGCACTTCTTCCGACAGGGTTACCGTGTCGCGCGGGGCGGGTTTCAATTCAAGGGCGGAATCCATGCCCACGATGACATCGCGCGTGACGCCGCACCACATGGTTTCCGCGCGGCTGTCGGCATCGCGCACCACCACCAGGTCCGCGTTGTTGAGTCCCAGGGCGATTTTACGGCGGGCGCGCTGCTGACGGCGGCGTTCTTCGGCGGCCACGGCATCGAACCGGCCCAAGGTGGCGGCGGAAACGGCACGGAGGATCGATCTGCGCTTGCCGGGCCAGAGCCGGTAGAGGGCGGGGTTGAGTTCATGGTTCATGCCGACGCCCCAAAGGATGGTCTTTTTCCCCGCGGCCTGCGCAAGGGTGAGGAGTTCCAGGGGGATTTCGGGATAGTCCGAGAGGCCGGTGGCCCCGCACCAGACAAAAACATCGTGCGCGCTGATTTCGTCCTGAATTTGGCGGCGATGGGTGTTGGGGGGAAACCCGAGCAGCGGACACGTGCGCACGCCGAGTTTCTTGGCGGTCGCGGGGCCGTCATTGGTGCAAACGGAGATGGCGCATCCCGGCGCGGCTTCCCGGAGAATGGCCACGCCGCATTCGAGAATGGCTTCATCCCCCACGTTGTCGCATCCGAAGGGCACACCGCCAACGAGTATTTTAAGCGTATCCGGCATACTAACCCTCCACCACAAGGTACTTCAGGATTTTATTCAGTTTACCAAAACCGAGCGCGCGCAGCGATTCGATGTCTCTGGCGCGGACCAGGCGCAACACGCGGAGGGCGATTAGATAAAGGATGCCGTAGGCGGCGCACACGGCGATCAAGCCGAAAAGATTGAGGTGTCCGGAGACCGGATAAAACGCCGCCGCGATCAGGGTGACGGTGGCAAGGAACTTGAGGAAGAACCGGAAGGGGAAGTAAATGCCGCCGACCACACGCGCCACGACATAGAGGCGCAGGGGAATGGTGAGCAGGAACGTGCCGAGCACCGCGCCGATGCCGCCGTACATGCCGTAGTTTTTTATCAGCACGTAATCAAGGACAAGATTCACGGCGATTTGCAGGAACATGAGGGGCTGCATGTGCAGCAGCTTTTCCTTGGCGACGATGGCCATGGAAAGGGGCGTGGAGATCAGGCCGAGGGTGTGGATGATGAAAAAACAGGAGGCGATGGGCCCCGCGGCGGTCATCGGCATGCCGTAAAGGAGTTCGATGCCGCGCGGGGCAAAAAAGACGCCGAAGGCGGACATGGGAAGAATTATCACGATGAGGGCTTTATAAAATGAACTTACCAGCGACTCGATACAATTCGGGTCGCGCGCGTAGGCTTCGGCGAAACCGGAGGTGAGCAGGCTTTGCAGGGCCAGCGGCAAAAAGGTGATGACCATGAAGGGGAACCCGCAGCCGACCTCATAGGTGCCGACAAGGGCGGGCGTGGCGAAGAGACCAAGGAAGAACAATTCCGAATACTGGCTCAGCACCATGCTGGCGAAGGAATTGAGGATGCTGGGGATGGAAATTCCCAACACGCGGCGCTTGCCAATGCCGAGGGGCGGCGAGCGCCACTTGAGACGGCGGAGGAACGCCACCAGCAGGAACAGGCCGATGGAGGAGGTGGCAAGGATCGGCAGGGACTGTGTCAAAAGCGCCATATG
>CAYXPO010000154.1:0-9223 GCA_964466925.1 uncultured Nitrospirales bacterium | reverse complement strand
TCGGCGGCAATCGTGATCATCCGGGCGCGAATTTCCGGCGGAAACCCGCTCTGGGCGATGAGACGATACCCTTCGCCAATAAGCAGATCGCCGGTGTTGACCGCCACGGGGATGCCCTCCAGGGCGTGAAGGGTGGGGTGGCCATCGCGGCGGACGTCATCGTCTTCGATATCGTCATGAATGAGCGAGGCTTTGTGAAAACACTCGACCGCCACCCCCAGGGGGCGCACGGATTCAAGCGTATCCGCCGGGGCGTCCACCAAGGCGTTATACGTCACCGCCACAAGGAGCGGACGCCAGCGTTTTCCGGCGTTCGCGAGCCAATCCAGCGAAATTTGTTCGGTGCGCGCCACCGGAGTGCCCAAGGTTTCAGCAAGCGCTTCCGGAGTGAACCATTCACGGACACGCGCGCGAAGGCTCTCCGTGTCAAAGCCGCGCCGCCAGCCCGTTTCCGTGCTGAGCGGAATCATCTCGCGTATCCAATCAATATCGGCCTTGGTATTCGCGCATCCGTCCACATAGAGGGGAACGGCCAGAGAGGGGATCGCGTTGGCGACCGTCTTCGGGAAGGACCGTTCAAGCGCGGACAGGCAACTGACCCCGATAACGGCATCGGTAACGCCCTGCTCCAGGAGCCGGACAACCAGGGTTGCCCCTTCCGCCACTAACACCAGATAGCCGAGGTCTTCAGCGAGCGACTGGAGTTCGGAGATCGGGCATCGTCCGCAGCCTTGGCACAACAGCCCCATGTCATCGCGTTCGGCCGGGCAATCGGCCGCGGACCGCAAACATTGGGGCAGCAACAGAAGCCGGCGTTCATACGGAACGGAGGCGAAGGTGCCGCGCCAAATTTCGTTATTGAACAGGACCATCAGAAATCCACGCCATTCAAACGGAAAGCCTTCGGCCCGGAGAATGCGCGCGGCATGGTCTTCGAGTTCCTCGAGGGAGAGCGGCGGGACGAGATCGTGCCGCCGCGCATACCGGCGGACGGCATCGAGGCACGCCTCGCGTTCGCGCCGCCAGCGGGGGACGGTTTTTTCGATGTCCCGCGTCCGCGGGTCTGGAGAAGGGTCAGCCATACGCGCCAAATCCAAAGAACCAATGTTTCTTGGCAAACCGGTACAGCCGGCTTTTCTCGGGAATCTCCGCCCCGGGAATGTGATGGGAGGGGTACGGCGCGGCGGCGGCAAGTTCGTCGAGAAATGCATTGCGGCCCGTGCTGTCAACCGCCCCGCAGGCCTTCATCTGCGCGCGGACAAATTCCGCCAGCCATTGGGGGTCCTCCATGATAATGCATCCGCGGGTGCGGGCGGACACTTCCGTCCGAAAAGCCTCCAGTAATGCGGAGTGCCGGAGGGCGCCGGACAAGCCATTGCCGCCGCCGATATTCCCGCTTGCAACCTGCACCACGGGGCAGGGTTCGATCGCGCCATTCGGGGCGATGTGCGGGGCAATGCCGGACACGGCCGGACAGAGCGCGCGTCCCTCGTGATCCCAATAGGCATCCACAAGGATGAGGGGGGCGTGCAAGCGGGCATCCACGATGAACCGGCGCAATTGCAGGATCTGATCTTCCGTGAGCGCGCGCTCCGGGGAAGGCCGGGGGCCAACCGGACGGTAGATGTAATACCACAGGTAATGCGCGCCGCGCCGCGCCATTTCGTCCAGGAACCGGACGGAGGCGTGTTCGCCGAGATTATGGCGGGTGATGCTCGTGGCCACCCCGGTGAACAAGCGGTTTTCATGGCAATGGCCAAGGGCGTCGAGGGCGGCGGCATAAACGCCGGTGCCGCCGCGCCGGGCATCACTCTCCTCCCCGGTTCCTTCGATGCTGATGAGCGGAGTCACATTCCCGCTCCGGCGGAGTTTGGCGGCGGCCTCGGCCTGGAGAAAAACGCCATTTGTGAACAAGACGAAATAGGCGTCCCGGTGCGCGTCAAAAAGATCGAACAATCCTTCGTGAAGGAGCGGCTCGCCGCCGAGAATGCCGAAAAACGAGATGCCTTCCGCCTTTGACTCGGTGATCACCCTGTTCAAAACCGGCAACGGCAATTCCCGGGGCGGGACGGTCTGGGTTACCCAGCATCCCTGGCAGGAAAAGTTGCAGCGGTTGGTAATGGAAAGGAAAAGAAAAGCAGGGAAGTATTCATTCCGCTTCAGGCCGCGGTTGAACCGGTTAATGGAACGCATTGCGCCCCATCCGCACCGGTATGCGAGATTCCACAGGAGGCGCGGCTCGACTTCACCAAGGATTCGCCAGGCAATACGGGGGTTCATGATCCCTCCCCGCGCGCCGGGCCGGAACGATACTCGGGCTTGAGCAGTGCGCGCCGTTTCCGGCGGCGTTCTTCAAGTGCGGCGCGCAAATCACCTTCGGCAAGTTCCCGGGAGGCCGCCCGGACGGCGGCCTCGTCGGTGATCTCCGCCCCGTTGATGGGCGGTTCGGCGTACTTCGGGAAAATGATGGCGGCGTTCGGACAAAGCCGGGCACACGCCGGACAGTTGGTTTTGCAGCCCTCGGGATGCGTGACAATCACCGCGCCTTGGTCGTTCGTCTCGTAAACCCCAAAAAGGCAGAATTCCAGACACTGCCGGCAATGGCTGCACCGGGCGGTGTCAATAACAGGGAACCAAGGAATCCAATCCGCCGTTCGATCCGCCACGGGCAATCGGGGGGAAGAATCTTCCATCCCCGGGCGCAATTCGACGGCTTCGGCGGCCTTTTCGCGCAGGTTGACGAAACGCACCCGGGCAGTGTCCAGCGGCGCGGACGCCCATGCAAAAAGGGCGCGCACCGCGCGTGGATGACAGGCCACAATGGTGAGCGAATCCGCGGCGGCGCTTTCGGCCAGGAGGGGTTCCCGGCGCGCGGCGCACGCACAGAGATCGGGAACAATCCGCACATCAGCCTCATCAACCGCCGCCAAGGCTTCCTTCTTGATGGCGTCCGGAATAATGTCGCTATAAGCACAAGCGCAAAACAGAACCATGGGGTACTCCGTTGGAGGGCATCCTTTCCGGAAATCTTACCTGAGAAACCACAATGGCGACAAACGGCCCATCCCCCTTTGAAGAACGCGGAAGGGTCCATTTACAATACACCACCCGTAAACGAAGGCGGTGTCCTGTAAGAAAGGCATGAAAATGAAGACTCCATGGATGATCCTCGCGGCATTACCCTTTGTATTTCTTGCCGGAATGACCTATGCCGGTGATTCCCCGCAATTTCGCGGCCCCAACCGGGACGGGAACTTCCGTGAGCCAAATCTGTTGAAAGCGTGGCCGGAAAAGGGTCCGTCCGTGGCATGGACCGCCAAGGGCCTTGGTCAAGGCTTTTCATCGGCCTCCGTGGTCCAGGGGAAAATCTATGTAACGGGCATGTTGAACACGGACGAGGGCTATCTTTTTGAACTTGACGCGGATGGCGCCATTCTGCGAAAAATCCCGTTCGGAAAAGAGACCCTTACCAAGGAAGCGCCCGGCACACGTTCCACGCCCACCCTGGACGGAGACCGTGCCTATTTTCTCTCCGGATTGGGCGTTCTTTACTGCATGGATTTAAACCAAGGCGGGAAAAAATGGGAGGTAAATATTCTCGAACAGTTCAAGGCCCAAAATTCCATGTGGAACATCGCGGAATCGGTCCTTGTGGACGGAAACCGCGTTATCTGCACCCCCGGCGGCGAGGAGGCCGTGTTCGCCGCACTTGACAAAATGACCGGCAAGACCCTCTGGGTCACCAAGGGGGTGCCGGACCGCACCTCGTACTGCTCCCCGGCCATTATCGCCCATAACGGACGCCGCATTCTCACGTCGCTCACCGGAAGTTTCGTCGTCGGCGCGGATGCGGAATCCGGCCAATTGCTCTGGACCTTCGGCCATAAGACCCCTTGGAACATTCACGCGGTGACTCCCTTGTACAAGGATGGACTGCTGTTTTATACGGGCGGCGACGGCGTCGGAGGCGGCGCGCTTCAGCTCTCCGCCGATGGTTCATCCATAACCCCCAAGTGGACGGACACCAACCTGGATTGCCTCCACTACGGTGTCGTGCTGGTGGATGGATACCTGTACGGCACCGGCAACAAGGCCGGCGGGAAACTGGTATGCCTCGAAATGGCCACGGGAAAGCTCATGTGGAGCACCAAAGAAGTGCGGGAGGGTGCCACGGTCCATGCCGATGGCATGCTCTACATATATGAAGGCCCGAAATCCGGCATTGTCAGCCTCGTGAAAGCCGTCCCCACGGGGTTTGAGCGCACCGGAAAATTCACCTTGACCGAAGGCACGGCGCAACATTGGGCGCATCCCACCATCGCCAACGGACGCTTATACCTCCGCCACGGCGATGCGCTGATTGCCTACGACATCGCGGCTAAGTAGCGGTCCCGGGCAGTTCAAAGCACGCGGCCTCCACGGCATTCCGGACAAATAGCTTTCCGTGTGCCACCACGGGATGATTCCACGTCTTGCCGGAAATGGCCTTGAACCGCGCTACTTCATCGAAGCGTTCAGGGGCGGCCCGGACCAGAAGAACCTCGCCCGCTTCGCTCAACACCAGCAGCATATCCATATCGTCGAGAAGCAACACTTGCCCGCCGCAACGGTTTCCGTTCCACAGACGCCCGCCCGTTTTGATATCCATGCAGGCCAGCCGGTCGCCGTCAAATCCGTAGCAATACCCCTTGTGCAACACGCAATCGTTAAAATACGGCCTGAAACTCTTGGTGGTCCACTCATCCTGCACGTCCCAGGAGGCATCCTTCCGCTGGACATGCAACAACCGCGATCCCAACGAAAACGTTGTGCCCACCATTACCTGATTCTTTGACACCAGCAACGGCTGAACACAACGCGGGGTGGTGGTGATTTTCCATGGATGCTCCCATAGGGAAGCGCCCGTTTCCGGCGCAAACGATTGAATGCCGAAATCACTGGTCATCAATACCTGCGGCACATCGTCCAACACCGCATAATGCGGGGAGCTGTACACCGGCGCGCCATGTCCGGCGCGCCAGACCACCTCGCCGGAAGCCCGGTTATAGGCTATCACACTTTTCCCTTCGCCGCCTTCGGCAAAGGTAACAACCAGTTCGCCAACGGCCAGCGGGGAACTGGAATACCCCCAGGTAGGCGTCTTGCTCTCCGAATCCTTGGTCAAATCCCGTTTCCAGACTGTGGCCCCGGACGCGGCGTCCAAGCATTGTACAATCCCCGTGGCCCCTTGCGTGAAAAGCTTGCCGCGATCAAATGCCGGCGTGGCACGAGGCCCTTCCCCCATGCCGTCCTCACGGCTCGCCTCCACACTGTTCACCCACACCTCCTCGCCTGTCCCGGCACGATAACACGTTACCAACTCCTTCTTGCCGCGCTGCTCCTGTGTGAAGACATATTCGCCCATTACGGTAAACGACGACCACCCCTCGCCAATCCGTCTCCGCCACAACTCCTTCGGCGGCGTGCTCCAATTCGTTGAAAACGTTACCCCTATAACATGACTGTCGCGGAAGGGACCCCGGAATCCGGGCCAGTCGCCAGGACCAGGTTGTTGCGGCAGAACCGCCGTGCCGTGAAGGTTCGGCACCGGCAGCGCGCCGGAAGCCTCCTTCACCGTGACGGTCCAGCGCCAAGACACATACGGCATAAGATCCCCGCCGACCGTGTCCACGCGCAGCGCCATAAACACGCCCCCGCATATCAGTATGTACGCGACCACAATCCAGCGCCGCGCGGCCCACCGAAGCCAAAAGGTGAGCGCCAAAACCACCACCGCGCCCATCATCATAACCGGCAGAGAACAGACCAGCAGCATTGGGTTTTGGTTGCTTTGGGTGAGTACGGCAATCGCCTGCGGAACGGCAACAATCACAATCCCCGCAAGCCGGTCCCGCACCGGTGCGCGGCTGGCGGCCAGCCACCAGATGATCAGCAGCACGCAGGCCAGCAGGGGTATCCCCGCAAACCCAATAATGCTTTGCATCGCGGTTGAGGCAAGATGCGTGACGCCATAGGCCAAGGCGGCGGACACCAGCACAATACATACGGCGGGCCAAATCCGCAATCGAATCCCGCGGCTTGGGCGGCTGTCTTCCTTGCCGGCCGCCGCGGCGGCAATTTCATGTGGAGTCTTTAGTGCAGGCATGGCAAAACCCTCGCAAATGGTTCCAAGACCGTGGCAAGACCAATCATAGGGGTTTTGCGGAAATTCTTCAAACACAAAGATACGAACGTTCACCCTTCATTTTTCCCCAGCAGCCTTTCAACGGCCCTCCGCTGCCGAATGGACGAATGGCCGCAAATGCCCTCGCCTAGTCACTCCGTTTGCCCCGGGCGCATCTTCAGATCATCCGTATAAATCAAAATGGCCCGCATCGGATTACACGGTATCTGCGTATATCACGTTCTTCACCGGGAACCTCGGTCCCGGCCGTGGCCGGCAACATCGCTTGGAAGCGCCTCTTGTATCCATTAGGCTATCGGAAGGAAAACAAATCATACGATAGAAGAACCTTTGGGGTATAATGCACGGGAGCCTGACGGCGGCACATTCGTTCCGGAGGATTTAGCCCTTTGAGGACGAATTCCCGCCATGAAAAGGTGTCCAATGCTCCGGGAATTCAAGACACGCCGGGCGGAACAGGAGGATGAAATGAGGACCTTCACCCATGTAATGCCGGGGTTGCTTGTTCTTTTTCTTGCGGCGGGCTGCTCGGCGGGCACAGCGGACCGGGCGCATTCCGCCGGGGAACGGACAAGCCGGGAGACGCCTGTGGCGGCAGTGGAGGAGAATGCTTTCGCATGGGACCTGTACGGGCAGTTGCGCAAAACGGAAGGGAACTTGTTTTTTTCGCCCTTCGGCATTGCCGCGGCGCTTGCGATGGCTTATGCCGGTGCAGGCGGTGACACGGCACGCGAGATGGGGAAGACCCTGCACTTTGCGGACGACGAGGCGCGGGTCCATCAATGGTTTGAACAACGAATACGGGAATGGACGGGAGGGAAATCATCCACCGGCACCATTCAGATTGCCAACCGGTTGTGGGTTCAGCGCGAGTATAAACTCCTGGATGGATTCCTGACGCCGCTGAAGCGTTACTACGGCGCGGGCGTCCAGCCGCTGGACTTTTCCGGGGCTGCCGAAGACGCCCGCAAACAAATCAACATGTGGACCGAACAGGAAACCCAGGGCAAGGTGACGGAACTGCTTAAGCCGGGGGTAATTCATCCGCTCACCCGGCTGCTTCTCACGAATGCCATGTACTTCAAGGGCAAATGGCGGCATCCGTTCGAGCAAACAGCCACCATGAGGATGCCGTTCCAATTGGGAACGGGTGTGTCCGCCGAAATTCCGATGATGCAGCAAGAAGGGGCTTACCCGTATTTCGAGGATGAAACCCTGCAAGTCCTCGCGCTTCCTTATGAGGGGGGCACACTGGAAATGATGGTCCTGCTTCCCCGGCAATACAACGGAATAGACGCGGCCGAACAAGCCCTGACATCCGGTAAATACGCGCAATACCTGGGCGCGCGCGCGCCGCAAACCGTCCGTGTTTTCCTGCCCCGGTTTAACGCCGCCGCGGCATTCTCCCTGGCCAAGACCTTGACGGCCATGGGCATGCCCGGCGCGTTTGACGCCCATCGCGCGGATTTCTCCCCGATGACGGGCCATCGCGATGTATACATTGATGCCGTCGAACACAAAGCCTGTGTGGAGGTGACGGAGGAAGGAACCGAGGCCGCCGCGGCAACCGCCGTGGCCATACGCACCAAAAGCGCGGCTCCCGGGCCACCGCCCAAGGTATTCCGGGCAGACCATCCCTTTGTCTTTGTTATCCGGGATATTTCCTCGGAGGGTATCTTGTTCCTTGGGCGCCTGACAGACCCGCGCGCCGCCGCCTGAATGCCATCCGCTCCGGGAGCACGGCTCCATATATGTGCCGCCCCGCACCCGGAAATGTATGTTAGAATAGGTTTTGTGGCGGAGCGAAGAGGAGGGTGCCATGTTTAGGATGACGTTATTAAACGCGCCGTGGTTCCCGAAGTTTTCCGGTGGAAAAATTCCCCTCATCATGCTGCTGGTTTTGGGGATGCTGTGGTGTCAAACGCTCCTTGCGGACGGGAAAGCCGCGGAGACACAGTACCGTTTCGAACGCATGTGGCCCGCATTGCCGCAGCCGTGGTATTTTGATCCCCAAGGCATCGCGGTGGACCTCGCCGGAAATGTGTTCGTGGTGGATTACACAAATCTTTGTGTGCATAAATTCGGGCCGGAGGGCCAGTTGCTGCACACGTGGGGCGGGGCCGGTGAAGGCCCTGGCCGGTTCATGATGCCGGTGGGAATTGCCCTTGACCCGGCGGGCAACGTCTACGTGGCGGACCTGGCCAAAGCCAATATCCAAAAATTCACCGCCCACGGAGAATTTCTGACGGCTTGGGGCACGGAGGGTCCCGGGCAATTGGCGTGGCCCGTGTCCCTCGCGGTGGATGCCGTTGGGAATGTCTATGTGGCCGACACAGACAACTTCCGCATTGCCAAATTCCAGGAGGATGGCACATTTGCCGGCATGTGGGGAGAGGAAGGCGGCGCCCCGGGTCAATTTCTGGATATCGCCGGGCTTGCGGTGGATGCGGCCGACACGGTGTACGTGGCGGATCAGGGAAACGACAAAATCACCCACTATGATTCCGAAGGCGTGTTGCTGGGTGCGTGGGACGCGGCCTCCGGCGGGATGATCGGTTCCGTCGCGGTGGACGTTTCGGGCAATGTGTATGTGGCGGAACCTTTGCGGAAGGCTGTGAAGAAATTCTCGCCGGACGGAGTACTTCTGGCGGATTGGGATAATGAAAACGCGGGGGAGGCCGATTTTCAACCTTGGAGCATCACGGTGGACCGGCTCGGACGGTTATTCGTGAGTTCCTATCCCAGCCACGGCATTTACACCTTTACACCCGAAGGCCGCCTGCTGAATGTCTGGGTCTCCAGTGGCGCGGGGCCGGGATACTTTTATTCTCCCTGGGCGGTCGCGGTCAGCGGTTCCGGGCGTGTGTACGTGTCCGACATCTTCAACCGCCGGATTCAGGAGTTCGGGATGGACGGACGGTTTGTGCGGGCTTGGGGCGGACCGGGGGATGGAAACGGACAATTTGGCACAGGCGCCTATGATTACGACGGACCCCGAAGTCTCGCGGTGGGCCAGGACGGCCATGTGTTTGTAACAGA
>CAYXPO010000153.1:0-9257 GCA_964466925.1 uncultured Nitrospirales bacterium | reverse complement strand
AATACGCGGAAGCCGACAGGCGCACCGCCTCCCATAAAACCGGTGGGGATGTCCGGCGGAGCGCCGGCAAAGGACCCATCGGAAATGTCCATCGACGAATGGATGAAATGGGACCGGGAGCGGCAAGCGGAAAAACTGAAACGAAAATATGCACAGTAAGGAGGGTATAACCCATGTCCAATACTATCAAAACCCTGACGGCGGGGGACATCACCAGAAAAGCCCTGTCGATCTTGCACAACAAGCTGACCTTCATCAAGTCCATCAACCGGCAATACGACAGCCGCTTTGCCGTGGTGGGGGCCAAAAACGGCGGCTACCTGGAAATCCGGGAGCCCAACGAGTTCACCGTCCGAACCGGCGCCGTCATGGACACCCAGGACGTCACGGAAACCACGACCCAGCTCGTTGTTGCCACACAGAAGGGCGTTGACGTCAACTTCTCTTCGGCGGAGCTGACCCTTTCCCTCGATGACTTTTCGGAGCGCATTCTGATGCCCGCAATGGCAAGGCTGGCGGCGGAGGTGGAAAAGACGGTGATTTATGCGCTGTACCCCTACGTGTACCAGTTCGAGAACACGACCTTCGGAACGAAACCGGTCCTGTCCGACGTCCTGGCCTGCCGCGCAAAGTTGCAGCAGGGGCTTGCCCCCACGGGAGACCGGTTCGCCCTGGTCGATGCGCTGGCGGCAAACGCCATCATCACCGACGGGAAGAGCCTCTTCCACGCGGCATCCGAAATCGAAAAGCAGTACCGGGAAGGACTCCTCGGAAGGATCGCCGGGATCGACTTCGCCGAGTCGGAAATGACGCCGGTCCATACCAACGGGAGCCGCGACGATACGACCCCGGTGACAAACATCGCCCTGATCGCGAATGGCGACACCGAGCTTGTCACGACCGGGATCGACAACGGCGCGACCCTGAAGGCCGGAGACGTGTTCACCATCGCGGACATCTACGACGTGAACCCGGAAACGAAGCTCCCCTATCCGCACCTGAAGCAGTTTTCCGTTACGGCGGACAAGACCTGCGACGGAACGGATACCCTGAGCATCACCCCGACCATCTACAAGTCCGGCGCCAAGCAGAACTGCTATGCGGCCACGTGGAGCGGAAGCAAGGCCCTGGTCTTTGTGGCGGCAGGCGGGTCCGGTACGGCATCCACGGCCTACACCAACTCCCTGATTTACCACAAGGACGCCTTCACCTTCGTTTCGGCGGACCTGGAAATGCCCAAGGGGGTCGATTTTGCGGCGCGAGAGGTCTACGACGGCATCAGCCTTCGGGTTGTCCGCAACTATGACATCACCAACGACAAGTTTCCTTGCCGTATCGATGTCCTGTTCGGGCAGAAGGCCGTTCGCCCCCAGTGGGCCGTTCGGATGTGCAGCTAAGCAACCAGATGGGGAGGCGCGACAGCCTCCCCACGAACAAAGGAGGTAATCAACATGGCTGTCGAATATGTGGATAAAAACAACGACGATGGGACCAATTTCGGTCATTCCGGCGGGAAAATCGGGTTTTTCGGCCTGACGACCCCCATTGTCCAGCAGACGCTGACGTCTGCCGTGACAACCACTTCGGCGACAAGCACATCGCCCTATGGCTTTACCAGCGCGGCCCAGGCGGACAAAATCGTCACGCTTCTGAACCAGATCCAGGCGCTTCTTGTCGCCTATGGCCTGGCTGCGGAAGGGTAAACAATGAATTTGGTCTATGTCGCCCTATCCTGTGTCGCCCTCGTGTGGTTTGGCTGGCGACAGGACCTGCAAGGCAGGGCATACCCGTTCGTCTGCCTATCGTGTCTCTACGGCGCGTTAATGCTGGCGAACGGGCAATCTGTTCCAATGGACGGCGTGACGTGCGCCGTCCTTTCTCTTTCTGTTTGGATGTTAACATCTGCTCTCTGGGCAGAAAAATCCTACTCGGCCATGGAGCTTCTTGTCTGGCTGTCCTATCTCATGCTTTTCATGGCGGCGAGAACCATCCCGATAGAGGCAGTTATGTGGATCGTTTTGCCCACCCCGTCAGTTCTTGCGGCGCTTCAGCTTTATTCCCAAGCGAACAAAAAAAGCCGTGGGGAGCGTAACGATTTTCCTCTTTTCGGAAATTCTAACCATAACGGTTCAGCCATGCTTGTTGGGCTTTGCGCCGCCCTGTGGCTTTCGTTCAATGTGTCCATCTACGCCATGTTTTTCGTGATCCTCATCGGCGTTGCCATCGCAAAGACGAAATGCCGGGGAGCGACCATTGCCATGATGGTCCCGTTTCTCGTGGTCATGTTCATGGTCAAGTGGGAGGTGCTTCTTTACGCGGCCATTTTCATCGGCGTGTTTGTTGCCACGAACCGGGAACGATTGATGGCGACGTTCAGAGGGGAAGGGCTTGCGGATAGAATGGAAATCTACCTGGACGCGGCGAGGCGAGCAAGAGGCCGCATACTTGTTGGCCGTGGCCTGAATTACTACCGCGACCTTCCCTATGGCCGGGTTCATAACGACCACCTGGAGATTGTGGGAGAAATCGGCCTTATCGGCTATGGCCTTTTCCTGTCCATCTTCCTGATGTCAAGCATCGATGTTTTTGGATGGGCAACGCTTTTTGCTGTGTTCGTGTCCGGGCTCTTCTTTTTCCCCCTGCGCGAAGTCCATACCGCTGCGCCTTTCTGGGCCATGATGGGGGCCTTCTGCGCCTCCGGCGGCGATTGGTCATCCTGGATATTGCGCGGTACAGGCATTGCCGCCTTGCTCATGGTGGCGGTGTTTGTCTGGACTGTTTTTTACCATGTAGGACGATTTGACACGGAGCAAAGGCGGGAGTTCCGCGAAAAGGAGGGCTAGGCGCAATGTCTACCACAGCCGCAGACATCATAACGGCAGCATTCCGAAAGGCCGGGATCGAAACGCCCACCACGACCCAGAGGACCGACGCCCTTACGACCCTGAACAACATGGTAAGCGGATGGACGCCGGAAATCATTCAGGTTGCCGTGACAAGGGAAAGCCTGGCCCTGACGGCGGGAACGGCAAGCTATACCATCGGACCTGCGGGCGATCTTGCCACCGTGCGCCCCCTGAGGCTTGAAAACGCATTCCTTCGGGACTCGGAAAGCCTGGACTCGCCCCTGGAGATCGTCGCGGCCAAGGATTACAACCAGGTCGCCTCAAAGACAATCGAGGCCAGGCCTTCGGCCCTGTATTTCATCCCGTCCGAAACGGCGGCAACCATTATTTTCGATTGCGAGCCGGACGCCGCCTACACCCTTTATATCGAATCCTGGAAGCCCTTCACGGAGTTTACGGCCCTGACAACAGCCGTTTCGCTTCCCGTCGAGTACAAGGAGGCCCTCATATACAACCTTGCCGTGTGTCTCGCGGAGGACTGGGACCGGACCCTCCCGCGCACGGTGTACGAGCGTGCGAAGGAAATAAAATACCTGTTGAGTAACGCGACGGCGGCTTCCAGGCCAGCACCCAAGGCCAGGTTTGACTTTGCCAACCGGGGCGGCTGGATGATCGAAACGGACACTTGGAGATAGGCGGGATGGCCGACCAGAGGACACAGTATAAGCAAATTGACTTCAGCGGGAAGCTGCGGACCTGCGAACCGGTTGTTGTCGGTGCTGACTTCCGCACCCTGAAGAATATGCGTTACGCCGACGGGCATGTCCGCATGGTCCAGGGGATGACGAAGATCAATACCGTCGCCCTGACGACATACCTCAAGACGCGAAACGCCTTCCATTTTCGCAAGGCGCAGCCCGCAGAGTCGCATGTGCTGGTCCAGGCATACAACACGGACCTTACGGCTTCGCAGGTCCTTGAAAACACAACGGCCATTCCTTCGGCAGGCGCCTTCTCCGCAACGGCCCTGCATACCGATTCCGCAGGAGCTGGGCGCGGCTTCTTTTCGGACGCCCCTGACGGCCATGTCGTTTACTGCAACGGCATCGACGCCTGTATTTGGGGAGGAAACGAAAGCAAGATCGGCGCAATGGTGGTTTCGTCGGCGGCTGTCACCGATACCGGAGCGGCCACAAGCCCGAGAGACTACACGGCTGTTGCCAACAACACAAAGTCCGACGGAGAAAACGTGATCCCCATCGGCGGCGGGATCGACACCTATGTCGGCCTCATGCTTCACGGGAACGGATCGGACGCATCAACTACCTTCACGGACTCATCGACCGCAGGGGCAGCAAAAACTGTATCAGCCCTTGGCGGAACGGATACACAGATCGACACATCATTTCCGAAGTTCGGTTCCGGGGCAATCATTTTTGATGGAACAGGAGACGGCCTCACGACAGCAGACCATGCGGACTTCCATTGCGCAGACAGTGCCTTTACTTATGACCTGTGGATCAGGTTCGGGGCGCTTCCGGCAGAAAATCAGGCGATGGTCCTTTATAGCCAACGAGCCAATGTTTCAAACAGTGCCATTTTTACCTTAAAGAATCTTGGCGGAAGATACACCTTCGATCTGATGCTGAAAACGGCAGGCGCAAATGCGTACCCGGTGAAGGACGCTGTATGGGCATCTCCGGCGGCTAATACCTGGTATCATATTGCTTTAATCCGTGGATGGGGCGGGTCTGCAAATAGTTGGACGGTAACGGTTGCGGGCGCGAATCTTGGCGCACAGACATCTGCGGCTACCTATCCCAATGTTGCCGCCGCCTTTCAGATCGGGGCAGGAACATCTGAGGTTATTTCTTCCTATCCTCCGGCACATGACGGGACCTATGTAAAGTCAACAACGTACTATGATTCAAACAGGTTCCCATTCTTTGCGACCGACCCTTCCCGCGCCCTTACCGGGGCAGACACCGGCGCAGCATGGGTGGCGAATGGAAAAAACAATCAGCGGTTTCATATCGACCTCGGGGCCGCCACGGTTGTCACCCGCATCTACTACGAAAACTACCATCAGGCAGGCACCGATACGGACATGGGCGCAAAAACGTTCACGTTTTGGGGGTCAAACGATTCCACGGCCTTCGACGAACTGACATATGAGGTCGATACGAATTGGACGCAGCTTATATGCTCCCAAGCCACATTTGACCAACATGCCGCCGCAGATTCCGCGGACCCAAAATATATCACCGTCACAAACACAACGGCTTATCGCTATTACGCCTTCAAGATTGCCGATAATTGGGGCGATGGGGCCGTCGTTGGTATTCGAAGAATTGAATTGAACCCCGTATCGGTGATCGCATTTAACGGGCACATGGACGAAATCCGATGGTCGCATACATCCGCTGGAGGCGGAATAGCCAGGTGGACATCCGACTTTACCCCGTCAGCTATAGAATACTCTGCCCCGGCGAGGGTTTGGCTTCTTGGGACGACACGTCCCGTCAAGGGGTTCAAATACACCGTATCCAAGGCAAACACCACGGCCTCCACAATGAGCGGGAAGGTTTGGAACGGATCGACATGGGCGACGCTGACCATTACAGACAACACCACCGATACCGGGGCCTCTCTCGCGCAGACAGGGACGGTGACATTTCCCTCCACGGTCGGCACGGCAAAGCCCAAGTACCTGGAGGGATACTTTCTCTATTGGTATCAGTTCGAAATCGACGCCGGGGAAGCGGAAATCTCCCATAT
Source organism: uncultured Nitrospirales bacterium (assembly GCA_964466925.1). Taxonomy (GTDB): domain Bacteria; phylum Hydrogenedentota; class Hydrogenedentia; order Hydrogenedentales; family CAILVY01; genus CAILVY01. Next base: position 3,633 of record CAYXPO010000153.1, on the reverse strand, counting down.
CACAATGGATGCGCCCTTTCAGAATATCGTGGATATGTGGGACGGGGTTTTCCGCGACGTTGTGCGCTTTTACGAATACAAAACCGCCTATGTCGATTACACGCTGAACGTCCTCAAAGACGATTACGACGCGGACACGGCAAGCACCTATTACGACGTTGGCGGCCTGGATGCGTGGTCAAGCCCGAACAATGCGATAGAGATAGGGTTCTCCGAGAAGCAGACGGGTCTTCAGATCAAAATGGCCGTGCCGAACGCGGTAGCCTCCACTGTCCTGACCGTGGAATACTGGAATGGGTCCGAATACGCAGAGGTCGGAACCTTGACAGACGGGACAAGCGAAGGCGGCATCAGCCTAAAGAAAACCGGCGTTGTCTCCTGGAACAATAACAGCCTTGCGAACGAAATGATGAAGGTTGTCTCCAACAGCCCTCCTCTCTATTTCTATCGGCTTCGGTGGAATCAGAACATTACCGACGGCGCCCGGATCAACTACGTCGGCGGCATATCGGCGCAAAAGTCCATAAGCCACTTTAAGTTCCCCGTGTTTGCCCAAGGTCGTGTTCTTCTTTGCGCGGACATGGCGGGGGACAAAAACAAGGCGCTTGTCTCCCCCAAGTTCATGCCCCAGGTCTATAACGGCGCGGACTCCGTTGAAATCTGGTTCGGGGAAGATGGGGAGCTTACCTGCGGGGTGGAACTCTTCTCCCAGTTCGGGTCATCCCTCTATTCTCTGGTGCTGATGTTCAAGGACCATGAGACATGGGTTATGGCCGGAGCGGATATTGAGCAATGGCAGGACAACACCTATCTTTTGTCATCGTCCATTGGTTGCCCGGCCCCGCAAACCCTGAAGTCGATAAACCTTGCCGCCGAACCGGGGGCGGGCGTGAATCGCTCCCTTGCGATCTGGCAGGGTGCAAACGGTATCTATATGTCCGACGGAAGGGCGCCAATCCCGATCCACGGCGACATCAAGGAATACTTCGACCGGACGGACACCAGGTGCATCAAGGCCTCGATGGTCGGGGATTCCGTGGGGTGGATCGACCCGGACAAGAACGAATATCACTGGCTTTTCGCTTCCGGTACGGCGGCAACGACCCTCAACACGGAGCTTGTCTACGACATTGCCAGAAACCGCTGGTTCGAGATCGACAGGACCGCCGACCTTCAATGCGGCGTCCTGGTTTACGATACCGACGGAAACCCCTACACCTATGGTTTTTTGGACACGGGCTACATGGAGCGCCTGGAGTACGGGAACACCTTCGACGAGGGCGTTTCGATCACGGGGACGGTCCATTTTGGAGACATGGCGCTCGCCGGTCTCCAAACGGAAACGCGGGTTGAGAATGTGCGCCTGTTTACCGTAGCCAAAACGACGACCGGGAACGAGGTGACATGCACACACTATGCCGGGACGGGAACGGTTGAAACGGCTGTTGCATCTCAGGGGCTGCTTACCGTCAACAGCCCCCCGACTCTTGGCGACCAGTTTACCATCGATACGACCACGTTCACCATCGTAACCACCCGTTCCGCTACCGGGCAGGTCACATTTAGCGCGAATGTAAATACGCAGGCTTCCAATATCGCCACAGCCATCAACGCGGACATGACGACCGTAACCGCGTCGGCCTCCACCAACAAGGCTACGGTAACGGCGGCCACTGCCGGTTCCGCTGGCAACTTGATTGTTTTCGCATCTTCGACAGCGAAGATTTCCGCAAACGGAAGCGGGCTTCTTGGAGGAACGACAGCGGGCGCGGACGCTTCGGCTATTGCAAAAACCATGTCCCCGGCCCGAACGGGCTACCGGGTGGCGATTCCAGAATTTCAAGACAAGCTGGATGGCGATCCTTTCCACAGCTTCAAATTCGCCATGTCCACGGCAGACGAAACCATCGGCTTCGAGCCACTTTCGATGGTGTTGGCCTACCATGCAACGCATCAGGATTAAGGAGGGATAGGACAAATGGCATCGACATACACATCCTGGGGGCAACGGCGGGCGCTGGGAAGGCGATACGCCACGGACCCGGCCTATCTTCTGGAACTGGAACGCCTGAATCAGGAGTATTCCCTGATTCCTTCCCGCGAGGCAAGGGCATTGCAGGCGCGGGGCATGGACATACAGCAGGGACAGTTTGCCCAGAACCTCGCCTATAACCGCGAGCAAGCCGAGTTGAGCCGCATGGACGCGGAAGAGGCCCGGAAACAGCAGGCCACGGCGGGGATGATCGGAACGGCGGGGAACCTCGCAACGACGGCAGGGATTCTTCGGGCGGCCTCCTTGACGAAGGGAGAACCATTCTTCGGGAATCTGTTCGGCGCGAAGGAGGCGGCGACCGGAATCGGATCAACGGCCCCATCGACCGTTACGGCGGGCGCGGCAACAGTGACTCCGGCTGCGGTGGATGCAGCGGCTTCCGGTCTTGGAGCGGCAGGAGCAGGCGCAGGCGCGGTCGAGGGAATGGCCGCCGGAGAGATAGCGGCCATGAATGCGGGAATCCCCACGACGGCCACAGGCGGAACCGGGGCCACGGCGGGAATGGGAACGGCTGGCGCGGGAATGTCAGCCTACCTTGGCCCGGCAGCGGCAGGATACGCGGCTCCGAAGCTCCTGGACGCGGTCTATGAAGAGGGAACGCGGAAGCTGGGCCAGAACCTTCTTTTTGGCGGTGGAGGCGAGACGGAACAAAAGATGGTTGGGGGCGGTGCAAGTGGCGCGGCGGCGGGTGCTTTGGCAGGGGCGGCTCTTACGGCATGGTCAGGACCCGGAGCAATCGTTGGCGGCATCATCGGTGGCGTTGTCGGGATTGCGTCCGGGAAGGGCTGCATCATCGTGACTGCCTGCACCTCTGCGGACTCGGAGGAGGTGGGCATTGCAAGAGAATACCGGGACCGCTTCCTGGATGCGGAGACCTTGCGCGGCTACTACATGATCGCCGAAAGGGTGGTTCCCGCCGTCGAAAGATCGAAGGCCATGAAACGCATCGTAAAGCGCGTCCTGGTGGACAATTTGATTGCCTACGGGCGTCATGTCCTGAGAAACGGCCCTTCGCCCGGAGTGGTTTCGGAAGTCGTGACACGGGCATTTCTGGGCCTTTGCCGGGCATGTGGGAAAAGACGCACGGCCTTTGTCCGGTGCAATGGGGAGGTGGTCTAAATGGCTGATTATGGACTCTGGAGCGGCCTGGAACGGGCCACGGGAAACATGGCGACAACCGGCATGGGACTTCTGAAAATGCAGCAGGACCGGATGGCGCAGGAAGAAAAGATGGGGATTGCGCGGGACCATATGAAGATCGCCCAGGAGTCGGCGGCAAGAGAAAAGACGGCCTTCGAACATGCTGAACGAAAGCGACTGGAACAAGAGGCGCAGGAGAATGCCTTTGTTGCCGTTTCCTCCATCGCCCCCAAGATCCACGAAACGCCGAAACTCAAGTCCATGATGCTGGAAACGGTCAAGTCCGCCGGGTTTGAGGCAAAAGAAATGCCGGATGGCGAAATCTACCTGCCCATGAAAGGTATCAATTTCATAAAAAACCTCATCGGCACGCAGGCTGATTTTCAGAAGAAGGCCCTCGATGCGACCCTTGCGGACCTGTCGGACAGAAGTGTTTCCAT
>CAYXPO010000152.1:0-9301 GCA_964466925.1 uncultured Nitrospirales bacterium | reverse complement strand
GCATTGATGAAACCGGGCGCACCCCTATCGGCACGTTCGACCGTCCCAGCATCGCCCTGCGCTTGCCCCTGCCGGCGCGGGATGTCTGGGTGATTGAATGTTCCCGAAATTAGCGGATATGGAAGGCGGGGTTACCCGCTCTATTTCTGCCCTTCTCTTACCGTCATCCCCGCGAAAGCGGGGATCCAGGACTTCTACATTACTTTCTTTCTGGATTCCCGCTTTCGCGGGAAAGACGGTAAAGGCTGTTGTGATATTGATCTTTATTAAAGGAATAATGCTCTCCCGGCAAAATTGCGCTATGTAGTTCAAGGCACTATACTGCACGGGATTTTGACACAGGCTTTAAGAGAGGGAGTGTCGGCATGGAGTACCAGGAACTTATCTACGAAGTAAAAGACAACAGCGCGGTCATTACGCTGAATCGTCCGGAAAAAATGAACGCGTGGACGTTGCAAATGGACGCGGAGTACCGGTTGGCCATGGAAGACGCGCGCACGCGGGAGGAAGTCCGGGTCATTGTGGTGACAGGAACCGGGCGTGGCTTTTGCTCCGGGGCCGACATGGGCCTCCTGGCCAGCGCACAGGACGGTTCGCTCGGCATGACCGAAGACGATTTCAAGGAAACCGATGCCGCGCCCATGAGCGATGTTCGGCCCGACTTCAAGAAGCCTTACACCTTCCCGGTGTCCGTGAATAAACCCATTATCGCGGCGATTAACGGCTATGCCATGGGGTTGGGACTGGTCCACGCGCTCTTTTGCGACATCCGCATTGCCAGCGACCAGGCCAAACTCAGCACCCTGTTCGGACGGCGCGGCCTCATTGGCGAACATGGCATCGCCTGGATACTCCCGCGTGTGGTGGGGCTCGGCCATGCCCTCGATCTCATGCTCACCGGGCGCACCATTGACGCCCAGGAAGCCCTCCGGCTGGGATTGGTCAGCCAAGTGGTTCCACATGATCAGTTAATGGAATCGGCGTTGGAATACGCCAAACAAATCGCCACCTCCGTCTCCCCACGGTCCGTGGGTGTCATCAAACGCCAAGTCTGGGAATCCACCCTGACCGATCTCGCCACCGCCGTGGACCTGGCCAACAAAGAAATGTTCCAAAGCTTTCAATGCAGCGATTTTGCGGAAGCCCTCATGGCCTTCATTGAGCGCCGCCCGGCCGTGTTTACAGGGAAATAGCTAACTTCATCGGGACTGTAAATTTTGCAATTGCGCCAAGATTTCTTGAGGAGTCTTGCGGCCAATATCTGTTTTGTCGAAATCCGCATCAAAACTTACAAGCGTAAGACCAAAGCGCTTTGCAGTTTCATATTGATACGCATCATCAAAATCGAGGTGATATCGTTCAGCGGGTGCGGCCAATAAAGCGATATCCCTTTGGTGCAGACCTACCACTTGGATTGCAACAATACTTATATCATTAAGAAACTCGGTATACATGTTGATAGCATGCCGGCGGAAAAGCAAAACGCCGATGGAGTGAAGGGAAAAATCGGTCATGAACAAGCTGTATTTCCCGGTATTGGACAGGACTCTTGATGCTTCTTTTTCTTGTGCCTGCCCTAAGAGCACCTCAAGAAAAATGTTCGTATCAAGCAGTAGATTCACGACGGTATCATCCGCCAGTCTGACAATGCGTGCTGCAATTCGACTGAGGTATACTGGGCAGCCATATCACTTAAAGCGCCAGCCCATTTGAGCGCTGGTTGTCCAGAAGCAACAGGTTGTCTGCGTTCGATCAGGAAGGTAATAAAGTCCTCCACCTCTATTTGCAGCGCCAAAGGCAATGCCCGGAATTTCTCTTCAAGATTGGACATCGCATTTCTCCTCAATCATTAACTCCTGCGATTTTTTAATTTTATACAAAACCTTCACTATTGTATCATGGCAATAGCGGCATTCAAAGCATCCTAATGTGATGTTCTTCATTTGTTTGGCGGCAATGCTTCGTTGCGGATGCCGGAGACTTTGGTGTCTTCGGGGGTGCGGAGGCGGGCGCAGGCGCACCATTCTCCCCCGCCTTGGGAAATTTTCAGCAGCAGGGTGTTCCAGCCTTCGTTGAGCGTCACATCCACTTTGTCTTCGTTCGGCTTGCAGTCCCGGCCACTGTTTTTCACGTGCACGACCGTGCCGTTCAACCACGCTTTCACCCCGTCGTCGCTGCCCATTTCGAGGCGGACGGCTTGGGCTTTGTCCGACCAAATGAAAGTGCGCAGATAGCCCGCGCGGTCGTCGCCTTTCCAGACTTTATCCAGTTCCGCGAGGAAAGGCATTTTGGGATTGGTGCCGACAGGGATGGGCCGCCACTCGACGCCGGAAGCATCCTGCGTTTCGGGCGGGAACACCTCATCCAGCAATTTGCTGGGGGAAACATTCTCTTTCGTATAAGGTCCGGCGGCCTGCCACGCGGTCAGGTACTCCTCCAGTTGGTCCACGCAGGATAAGATTTCTTTAGCCTGATTTACAGCAAATTCATTCTGGGAGGTTTTCACGATGCCATCCAAAATCGTTTTTACTTCCTGGGGATAGTTGCCGGCGACGCCTTTCGCAATTTTGACCGCCGCCACTTCTGCTTCGGCTTTTAAGGCTTCATCATCGAGATACTTGGCCGCAATGCGCAGGGCGGCGATGTTGGTGGTGTTGGAGAGTCCGGAAAGCACGGCTTTCTTGTCGTCCACACTTTTGGCGAGGTTCATGGCCTCGTCATACATCGTTGCGGACTCTTTCGGGGCACGCGAAGTGTCCAGGCCAATAAGACGCACATACCCGCGCAGGGCCAGCACGGCATGCGCGGGATTGGCCGATTCCCGGGCGATTTTCACCAACGCATTCAGGGGCCCGCCATCCGGCCAGTCGGAAAGGGCTTTGATCGTGGCGGATTTCACCGCATCGTCGGGATTGTTCAGCGCCTCATAGAGCACCGGCAAGGCGGCGGCGTGTTTTAATGCCCCCAAGCCCGCAATAGCCTGTTCTTTCTCCGGAGTGTTTGCAGCGACCGTCAAGGCCTCCTGATACAACTTCACGGTGTCTTCGACGCAGCGATCGCTGGGCATTCCAAGCAGCCGAATGTATCCGCCGATGGCTAAAGCGCCTTCCGGGGCGGCGGGAATTTCTTTCGCTACGGCCAGCAGATCGTCCTTGGGGGCTGGTGTGGGCCACGCGCCAAGCGCCTGAATCGCGGCGGTTTTCAAAATGGATGTTTCGTCCTTCAATGCTTCATGAAGTGTGGGCAGGCCGGTATTGTCACCGATTTGCCCCAATGCGAGCAGCAAAGCCGCTTTGGATTCTGGGTCCGGGGCCGTGGTCAACGCCGCAATCACGGACGCCGTGCGCTGTTCAGGTTCCGCCGCGCGTTTTGCGATGGCCGCCACCGTGGCCACTGTATCCTTGCGTTCCTCCTCATTGGGCGCACTGATGACTAACGCCACCACGTCCTGCAAAACACCTTGATCGCCAATGTCCTGCAACGCTTTCCGTGCTTCCGCGCGCACACCACAGTCCGCATCGGCGGCGCATTTCACCAACAGCGGGGCGGCGCCCTCTGTTTTCCGTGCTGCGGCGGCGCGAATTACTTCTATCTTGACGGGCGCTTCCGCACTTTCCATGGCGGTGAGAAGGGCGGCGTCCACCGCGTCCCCCCGCAGACGGTTCAAACTGTCCCGGGCGGCTTCTGCTTCATTGCCTTGCGCCGACGATGCCTGTTTTGCCAAGGGGACCACCGCCGAAGCATTGCCCAATACGGATAATGCCTTCAGGGCCGCCATGCGCACGGCGGCTTCAGGGTCCGTTGCCGCGGCAAGCACGGAAGGCAGCGATTCCGGTTCGCCGCAATCCGCCAGCGCCGCGATCAACCGAACTTTGTTCTCCGGGGAAAGATGGACAAGTTCGTTCGAAATGTCCTTGATGGCCTTGGCATCTTTTAGCCGGCGCACCACGGCAATCGCCGCGCCTTGCATCGCCGGGTCGCCGCCCTTGATGGTCTCAATGAGCAGTGCGCCCGCGCCGCCGCCCAAGGCTTCCGCTTTCCCGCGCAACGCGGCCACACGAATGGGTTCGGGCATATCCGCGCCGGACAATTCATCATACGCGGCTATCGCCTTTTTCTTATGCCCGTTCAGGGCCTGCGCCTGGGCGCATTTCAGGTATTCATCAAGCGTCAATTCCCGCAATGGGCCTGAAGCGGTATTTTTACATTGCGCCAGCGCGTCCAAGGCACTTTCGTCCGCAATATGCCCCAGCGCCGCCACCGCCGCCGCCGCTGTCAGCGGGTCCGGGTCCGCGGTCAATCGCGCGAGAACGGAGACCGCTTGGGCATCCTTGCGCATGCCCAGGGTCGAGATAATCCCGATGCGGATGTTGCCGGTAGTGTGTTGGAGCGCGGTCCGCAGCACGTCGCCCGCCGAGGGGTGGGGAATGCGCTGCAAAGCGAAGCGTGCCATGTCCGACGTTTCCGGGTCCATCAATAAAATGGCGAGTGCGGGAACCGCCGCCGCCCCCCCTACTTCGCTCAGTTTCTTGCACAGGTATTCCTTCGCGGGCAGGGTGGCGCCGGATTGCAGTGCGGACAGGAGTTTCTTTTCGATGTCTCCGAGACCCTGGCGCTTGCCAAGGGCATTGCGAATCAGCGCATCCAGGTCCATTTGCGGTTCCAGGCTGTCGCCGAATTGATACGGGGCGATTTCCGCCAGAAGACGGTCTATGGTGAGTGCGACAAAACGTTTCCGCAGCGACACTTCCTTGTCGCTGGGGAAATCGTTCGGCACCGGTTGTGTAACGCGGCCCGTGGCGGCCCATTCCGCGCCCCGCTGAAAAGTTACGATGAATCCCGTGCATTGCATGGCGGGCGGCGGGGTATCGCCCCCCGCATGTCCGAGCACCGTATGGAAAATCCGGCCCCGGCCATAGCCAATCGTAAACAGCATCGGCTCATCCCGGCCCGTGCCCTTCTTTTCAGGGTCCGCGAACGCGGTGGCGAGCAGGGTGAGGTTTTCTGCCGGTCCCCGCAATTGCATGTAGAGTTCATCGGTGTTATGCATCCAGGTTTCCGGCAGCCCCCGCATGATGGGGTGGTTCTTGTCGCGTACCGTAATGGGAAAAGCATGTTGCTGTGTATGATTGCCACCCGCGCCGGGGGCCGTGTCGCGCACGATTTGACCCTCTTTCCAATATAGATACGGTCCTGATTTTTCATCGCGGTTCCCCCAGCCGCCGAGGCCAATGATCAAGTTGAATTCCGGCCATTCGGGAAAAGCGTTGTCCGCGGCATGATAGACCACGACGCCACCGCCTTTTTTTACATAATCAACAAAAGCGGTTTGCGTGGCAGTGGACCATGCATCCCCCACATAATCCAGCACCACTACATTGTAGTCCTTGAAATTGGGGTTGAAATTCTCCATTCCGGGCGCGCCGGCCTCCGGGGAGGTGGCGATATCCACGGAAAACAAGCCGGTGTCCTCCAAGAGGGTTTTCAGGATGGGGCTGCTGGTTTTCCAGTCGTGATTGTTTTGGCCCGTTACAATCAAGGCCTTAAGGGAGGGCGCAGCCACCGCCGGCAGAGTGCATCCAAGGCTCAGAACAGCCGCCAAGGCAAAAAGTATAAAGCGTTTCATGGAACTCTCTTTCTTTGTTGGTTGGTTGGTTGGTTGGTTGGTTGCATCCAGGGGTTCATGGAACATTTCTCCGTCTCAGAGGCTCATGTCGAGGCTCCACGGGGCGCGCATGGCCCGCGCAAGCATCCGGTTTGCTTCGGAATCGTGGGGGAAATATTCCTTCCGGGGATCAAATTTCACCTTGCGTTCCAACCGCATGGCGATGGTGCCCAAGTGGGCAATCAGGATGGAGTGGAAGGCCACTTCGGCGGGTGTAATGGTTTCCGCGCGGCTGCGCACGCAATCCAGAAAATTCCCGATGTGATGATTGCTCTCATACAGATGAATCTCATTCGGGCCGATGACCGAACTCGCCAGCGATTTGGGCTCTGTTTCCAGCCCCCCGCGGTCCACGTGCACGGTCCCTTCCGAGCCGATGAACGTTGCGCCGCCGGGATTCCGGGAACTCACGTGCATGGTGTTCCCATTTTCAAAAAGGCAGGTGAAGTCGTAGTCCTCCGGCGTATCAAAGAGGCCCTCTTGCGCGGGCGGAAACTCGCCGCGCCCTTCAATCTCGACGGGCGCGGTGCGTTCCGTGCCCATGCCCCATTGCGCGATATCGCAATGATGGCCCGCCCAATCGGTGAGTTGCCCCCCGGCGTAATCGCTGATCCAGCGGAAATTCCAGTGGCAGCGCGCCGGACAATAGGGCTTGTACGGGGCGGGCCCCAGCCACATATCGTAATCGAATCCCTCCGGCACGGGGGTTGGTTTTGTTGCACCTTCATGAATGCTGTTTTTCGACGGCAACCCCACCTTCACCAACTTGACTTCGCCGATGCGCCCGTTGCGCACCAGTTCACAGGCGAACCGGAAATGACGTTGCGACCGCTGCCAACTGCCCGTTTGCCACACGGTGCCATGGCGCGCCACCGCATCCACAATCGCACGGCCTTCCGCGATGTTATACGACAACGGCTTCTCCGCGTAGATATCCTTGCCCGCACGGGCCGCCAGGATGGCGGGAATGGCATGCCAGTGGTCCGGCAACGCGAGCGAGACCGCATCAATGTCCTTCCGCGCCAGCAATTCGCGGAAATCGTTGTACGCCGCGCAATCCTGGTTCGCATACTTGCCGTTCACTTTATCCCGCGCGCCATTGCGATGCGTTGAATCCACATCGCACACTGCGAGCACTTGAGCGTCGGACCGGTCCAGAAAGCCGTCCAAATTGGCGTTGCCCATGCCGCCCAATCCAATGCACCCGACGGTGATGCGGTTGCTGGGCGCGGTGGCGCCATCCAACCCCAGGGCCGAGGAAGGGATGATAAACGGAAATACCGCAACCCCCGCGGCAAGCCCGCCGGTGCGTTTCAAGAACTGGCGGCGGCTAAACACATGCGTCTTTTTCATGAATTGATCTCCTGGCAGGCGTAAAACGCGAAATCCAACACACAGTGAAATGATTATATCGGCTTGCCACATTCATTGCCAATAATGGAGGCAAAGCGCTTCCGGTGGTATAATCAAATCTTCATTTAACAAGGACGAATGGAGTAACGAACGCATGGAACATCAAAAGACCGTTCACTATTTGGCGGATAAAGGCATTATCGCGATTGTTCGCGCGGACAGCGGCGGCGATGATCTGGTGAAGGTGGTCGAAGCCGTGGCGGCGGGCGGTGTGCACTGCATCGAAGTGACCATGACCACGCCCGGCGCGCTCGAATGTCTGCGCGCGGCCAGCGCGGCGCTGAAGGGCGCGGACGCCCTGTTGGGGATGGGCACGGTGCTGGACGCGGAAAGTTGCCGCATGGCCATCCTGGCCGGCGCGGCGTATATCGTGACGCCCGTGCTGGCGCCCGCCGTGATTGAAACGGCGCGGCGGTATGGCTGCGCGGTATGTTGCGGGGCCTATACCCCCACCGAGATTTTCACCGCGTGGCAACACGGCGCCGATTTTGTCAAGGTGTTTCCTGCGAACGTGGGCGGCCCGGATTACATCAAGGCCATCAAAGGACCGTTGCCCCAGGTACCGCTGGTTCCCACAGGCGGCGTGGAATTGGACAATATCGCGGCGTTTATCAAGGCGGGCGCTTCCGCGGTGGGCGTGGGCGGCAATCTGGTGAGCAAGAAACTGATGGCGGCGCGCGATTTCGCGGGCATCACGGCGAACGCCAAGGCCTTCGCAGACGCCATGGCCGCCGCGAAAACGTGAAGGCGGCGCCCGCGGTGCGCAAAAAAGGCTTGTGAGAACGGTGATTGTCCGCTATAATGAAAGACTTGATTTGAATGGCGTTTGGGGCTGAACAATATATGGTGGAGTTATGATTATGCGTCATGGCGCGAGCTTGCTGGCGTCATTAGAGGGGATGAGCCGGGCGGCGTATCGAATTGCCCGGGAGTTGGCTAATAACAGCCGGTCCGGGCTGACGGTGCGTTTCCTTTCCAAGAAATTGGAGATGTCGCAGGAGGAAGTGGAATACCTGATCGACATCAATCACCGGCTCATGTTCACCGACCTCACCAAGATCAAACTGGTTCCCGAAGGCTACAACACCATCAAGCGCATCACGGACGGCCTGGAGAATCACGGGGACGTGCCCTCGCTTTTCCGCCGGGTGAAGGCCATGGACCCGCACGATTTCCGCCGCCTGGAGGAAATCATCGGCTCCGAAGAACCGCTGAGCAAGAAATCCGCCGCGGAAGAACTTCTCAAGCAGTATTACCCGCATCCCGAAGCGCTGGTAACCTATGTGGCGACCCGCGGGTTTTCGGAGCGTGCGCGGGAAGTCTTCGATGTCCTCTGGCAATCGAAGAACGGGGTCATGCCCGTTTCCCAGATTCGGTTGGCGCATGGCGGCTCCGAATTTGAGATCGAACAGGCGCTGTGGGAGCTCTGCCAGGGGTTTGCGTGTTTTGAATTGTTCCGGTTTGACGTGGAAGACCGGCTGGTGCGCATGATTGCCCTGCTTTCGGAAATCCGACAGTGGCGCGAGTCCGTGGCGAAACAAAAAGGAACGGGAACCAAGCTGCGCCCGGTGCGCGGCAAACCGCTTTCGGTGCAAAGCCGCGGCCTCGAGTTTTCCGACACGATCTGCAAGCTGGTGGCCGCGGTGGCGGCCCGGCCGGTGCGGCTTCGGGGCGATGGTGATCTCTTTCGTGAAGACCGCCGCCGCCTCGCGGATATCTGTCCCGAAGAAGCCGATCCCTCCATGAGCACCTGCCTGTGGGTGGCCGAAGGTGTGGGGTGGCTTGCCCGGGTGGATGAATCGCTCAAGGCCTGTGTGCCCGATTCCCTGATCCGCATGGACCGCGTCAGCCGCCACAGGCTTTTGTGTGAATTTCTGCTCTCCAAGGGCGATGAAGCCGCTTCCCGCGGGCTGTTGGCCTCCCTGCTGGACGATATGCGGATTGGCACCTGGTATTCGACACTCGAATTTGTCGAATACGCCACGCAAACCAGCCAGGAATACGAGCAGCCCGCCCTCAAGCCCGTGGGCGCCCATTGGCAATATGTCAGCCCCTCGCTTTCGGGGCAATCCGAAAGCCGGCTCTCGCGTTCCCTCGAAGAAACCTTCTTCTGGCTTGGCCTCGTGGACCGCGGGGTGTGCGACGGGGAAAATGTTTTTCTGGTGACGGAACTGGGCGAAGATGTGCTGAAGAATAAAAACAACCCCGCGCTCCTGGAACTGT